>CBFGYX010000007.1:0-16811 GCA_965653075.1 uncultured bacterium | reverse complement strand
CGGCGCGGGTCGAGGCGACAACCCGGTTCATCCCCACAAAATACGCCGGTCAAACGCAGCACCGGAGGCGAAACCGAGGTTTACCCGTGCGGGAGAACGGGCCCGAACGGCGTCAGGGCGCCGAGTCGCTGATGAGTTTCAGGTGCTCTACGACGTCTTTGACGCCAGGTATACGCCTTGCGATCGACACGATCAGCTCGCGGTCGAGATCGCTGCGTACGCTGCCGTGGAGCGTGACGACGCTATTCTGGACGTAGGCATGAAGCCCTGAGACGCCCTCGATCTCCATATCCCGATCGAAAGTCGTCTGGAGCCGGCGTGCGATGATCTGGTCGCGGCGCGTCCGGGTATTGGCGTGACGCCGCGAGGCGGCAGCGCCTCCCAGAACTCGACGGATGACTCGGACCTCCATAACGGACACTACCTGCGGAATTGACGGAGGCGCTTCAATACTTCGAGGATCGCGGTGTTCCGGGGGTCCTTGGAGCGAATGAGGAAGGATTATAAGTTATCGGTTCAGTATCTCACTGACGACCGGCGACTGAAAATCACTAGTTAAGCCTTCCGCCAAATCGGCCCCTTACGTCCTGCCGGGGTTGGCGGAGCCGTAGGATATCGCGCAGATGACCGCTCTTGACGCGCAGGTCGAAGCCCCACGACTGGTATGGCCCGAACGGCGTCCAGTGGGCGGACAACTGCCAGCACTCGAAATCTCGCATGATATTCAGGTTCGTCAGCACGATATCGTCGCGGACCAGGTCGTAACCGGTGCGCCCCTGCACTTTCCAATTGGGCGTGAGGTTAAAGTCGAAGCTCGCGTTGACGATGGCGGTGCGGTTGGTTTGGAGTCCGCTGCGGGTGTGCGAGAAGTTGAAGTCGAGGTTCAGCGACCACGGTATCGCGAAATCGGCGTAGCCCCCTGTGGACATGCTGTAGGGCATTGAAAGCGGATCTAATGGCGTTGCCGGCGTGCCTCCGGGCGTCATCGGCCCTTGAGGCGTCATGGGGTCGCCGGGTCGGGCACGACCGGCCTCGAACGGTCTCGCTGCTCCTGTCGGTGAACTTCGAAATACCGTGCTGAGGTTGAGCGAGGTTCGCACAAGCCGAAGCGGCATCCAGGGGCGCGTCGAGAAAAGGTATGAACCAATATCGCGGCCCGTCGCGGGGTTGGTGACGTAGGGCGAGTAGGTGGCTGTCCACCGGATATCGAACTGATCGAAGAGCCGTGTCCGGGCGTTCACGTTAACGGGCGCCAGCCGGAGCGAGTCTGCCGCGAAATTGTATGACGAGCTGACGTTCAGATCGAGCAGCTTCAGCGTCTGCTCCGTTTCCTCGCCGTCATCGGCCAATCGAATGCGCTTGGTCTCGAACACATTGCTCACCTGGAACGAAAGCGCCTGCTGCGCCGAGCTGATACCACCGATGATCGGATATTCAACCTCGTTCCCCTGAGCGTCGATATACGAGCGGGTGTATCCCCAGAAATCGCGCGTGAAGTCGGGCGAGTACGAATAGGACAACGAGGGCCGGACGGTGTGACGGAGGCCACGGAACGCGCCGATCTGTACGGGGAAGGTGCCGTAAAAGGCCGTGTTTCCGGATGCGGAGAGGCTGAAACGTCGCAAGGCGAAAAAGCCTGGTACCTGCTCGGTGATCACTCGGTTGGCGTCCTCGTCGTATTGACGGCGCTGAGTCTGCGTGTGCCACGATTCCGTGTAGTTGGCCGAGGTGGTGACGTTAAACCGGAAGCCAGGCGATATGAGCGGAAGGCCTACTATCGAGAAGTTGCTTGATATCGGGATGTTGTGCGTAGCCGAAAGATCAAACGGTGTCTCGTCGTCGGTGGCGGAGCGATACGTCGACGGGGAGAAAAGGGCATCGTACCACTGCACATCGGGGATGCCGCGCTGCTCGAGGATGGTGTCCGGCAGCGGCGTGAAGTCGAACCGGTTGTCAAGCCGCCCACTGTAGCTAAGCGTGATGCGTTCGAAGAAATTGTCCCTCGCCAATCCCCTCGACCGTTGAAACGGTTTGACAGAGTTCTGCGAGAATGACATCGACGGCAGCGTGAGGTTGGCGTTGCCGGTGGTCAGATTCTGCGATTGCGTAAGGCTGATGTTCATCGATCGGCCGGCGTTGGGCCAGCGTTTCGCGTAGCGGACGGTCGAGCTCACGTTCTGGCGAACCCGATCGTCATAGCTTTCGGAAATCGACCGGGCGTAACTCGACGACGTCAGGTTGACGTTGCCACTCAACGTGGCCGTCGGGTTGATGGTCTGGTTATGCGTCCACTGCAGAGACGCTGTGTCGTAAATCTGGAAGTCCGGGTCGCGGCGTTCTCCGCTGCGGTTGCGCACGAAGTGGAAACGGAGGCTTCCCGAATAGGCGTTGCGTTTGTTGTATCGATAGAGCGGTGCCACCGACCAGCTTCCGCGCGTCCAAATGCCGCCCTGCACCTGGAGATCCATGTAGTCACTGATGGCCCAGTACCAGCCCCAGTCCTGCAGATAGAAGCCCCGCTCGTCTTCCCCGTAGCGAGGTGCAAGCGGACCGCTGCGCCGGCCTTCCGTCGCGGGTAGAAAACCAAACGGCAGCCAGAGCGGAGTCGGGATGTTGAACAGGTACAGTTGGATCGGCCCGGTATAGATCCATTCGCCGTCCTCAATTTTCATTCGATCCGATCGGAGTGAATACGATGGATCCTCAACACAATCGCATGTGGTGTAAACACCGCGGCTGATGTATAGGGTCGAGTCTTCAGCGACGGTCACGGCACCGGCTCTCACGAAGCCCTCTTGAATGGCTGTCTGAGCGGCTTCGATGCGTCCCCGTTCGGTCCGCATGTTGAAGGCAAGCCGGTCGCCGGAGAACGACTCGCTACCTTGCTGGAAATGGGGGCGGCCGACGATCGACGTGTCCGACTCCAGACCGCGCGCCCGTAATAAGTCACGATCGAAATAAAGATCGACTTCGTGTGCCTCGAGCGTCACATCCCGGTACGTCACCCGCGCGTCGCCCACGAGGTTGGCGACATCTCCGTCATCTGCATCAAGCACGATGACGAGCGAGTCGGCTGCGGCAAAACGAACGCTGCGAGTTCCGGCCGTACTCCCGGATCCAGTCGCCGTGACAGATCCATCCACGGGAGCGGCGATGGTGTCTACGTCTGTCGTAAACGCATCGGCAGAAGGTAGACCGTCTGAGCCAACGACCGTCGTATCCGCGGCTGTGGTATCGGCGACGATGCCGTCGACCACAACGCTATCAACTGAAGCGGGGCGAGGCAGGATCTGAGCCGACGCCACGCTGATCGTGATCGCCGTCAGATAGAATGTGATGAGGATAGAGCTCAGCCGGCGCATCTCGGCGGGACAACGCGAGAGGGAGCTAATTGGAAGCCCGCAGACGCTAAATGATTCGCGCCGGAGGCCTCAGATTCCGATCTCCTGGAACACCAGATGTGCGGCGCCCGCGAGTGCGACGTCGTTACCGCGCGTCTCTTGAACGATTTCAAGGCCGTCGTGTAGCGCCGGCATAACGTATTGCGGCAGCGTCTTGCGAGTTGTGTCGAGTATATAATCACCCGCGCCCGAGACACCGCCTCCTACTACGAATTTGCGGATGTCGAGCAGGTTGACCACGGAGCCCATCAGGCATCCGAGCTTGTGCCCGGCCCAGGCAAGGATCTCCACGGCGGCCTCATCTCCTTCGACGGCTGCTTTGTGCAGGATGCGTGGCGAAATGTCTGTGAGATTCGGCGCCGTCATCTTATGTACAAGGCTGTCGCGCCTGTTGCGTAAATACAGTCGGGCGTAGTCAGACAAGAAGTTCTGCCCGAGATACGCTTCGATAGCACCGGGTACGCCCGACAGTGCCATGGGCCCTTCGTAATCGATTGTCATGTGACCGATCTCGCCTGCGCCACCCGTGCTGCCCCGGAAGATGCGATTCTCGTAAATGATCGATCCGCCGACGCCTGTTCCAAGGGTCACCATCACGAAGGAGTCGAACGGTTGCCCCGCACCATAGTGAGCCGAACCAAGACCGGCGACGTTTGCATCGTTCTCGACGAGCACCGGCAGGTCGGCCCTGCCGAATTGCAGTCGAATCGCCTGGGCGACGTTCACGGTGTCCCATCCCGGGAAGTTCGGCGGACGCGTGACGGTGGTTCGTTCCCAGTTGATCGCGCCGGGCGAGCCGATGCCGATACCGACCACTGGATCCGAGGCCCGCGATGCCAGGTCGCGCGCCAGATCGGCGATGCGCGCCACCACGGCTTCCGGCCCAAGCTCCGCCGGTGTGGCGATCTGCTCCTGGTGCACGATTCCTCGACTCCGATCGACGAGTGCACCTTTCAGATTGGTGCCGCCCAAATCGATCCCGACCGCGAAGTGCGCCATGGAGAATTTTATAGATGTGGATGGGAAGGGAGGCGAGCTACTCCGTCCATTGCTCGGGATAAACGGTCTCGCCTGGGCGGCGCATGCCGTACTGCTCACGAGCGATGCGCTCGACGTCTTCGTCGGTCAGTCCCGCCTCAAGCGATGCCTCGATAGCCTCGATTTGAGCAGAAAGCTGCTCGTTTTCGCGGCGCAGCTCCGTCGATTCCTGCCACCAGACGGCGCGGCGGACAAAGCTGTGGCTGTCGAAAAAGGTGAGCCACACGAGCAGAAGCCCCACCGCCACAAGGACGATGGGGCGTCGAAATCTGCGTCGTGATTCAGAGGCCTTCTTCGACATCAGGTCTTAGATCCGGAACGCGCTGCGGCCGGGGTAGATGGCGCTTTCGCCCAGCTCTTCCTCAATCCGGAGAAGCTGGTTGTATTTTGCGATGCGATCGCTGCGGCTTGCCGAGCCTGTTTTAATCTGGCCCGCGTTCGTTGCCACGGCGAGGTCCGCAATCGTCGTGTCTTCCGTCTCGCCCGAGCGGTGGCTGATTACGGATGTATAACCGTTCTTGTGCGCAAGCTCGATTGCTTCGAGTGTCTCCGTAAGCGTACCGATCTGATTGAACTTGATCAAGATCGAATTTCCGGATCCTTCCTCAATGCCGCGTGCCAGACGCTCGGTGTTGGTAACAAAGAGGTCGTCACCTACGAGCTGCACGCGAGAACCGATCCGCTCGGTGAGTGCACGCCAGCCTTCCCAATCATTCTCGTCGAGCGCATCCTCGATCGAGATGATCGGATACTGATCGACCCACGACGCCCAGAAGTCCACCATTTCCTCAGACGAACGCTTCCGATTCGGATCGCTCTTCCAGAAAACGTACGAGCCGTCTTTGTACATCTCACTGCTCGCAGGGTCCAGCGCAATGAAGACGTCCGAGCCAGCTTTGTAGCCGCTCTTTTCGATCGCCTCCAGGATGACTTCGATGGCCTCCTCGTTCGACTTCAAGTCGGGCGCAAATCCGCCTTCGTCGCCCACCGCCGTGCCATAACCGCGGCCGCGAAGTACCGTCTTCAGGTTGTGGAAGATTTCCACGCCCATCCGCAAACCTTCGGAATACGTGTCGGCACCGACCGGCATCACCATGAATTCCTGCATGTCGACGTTATTGTCGGCATGCTCACCGCCGTTGATGATGTTCATCATCGGCACGGGCAACATCCGGGCATTCGTGCCGCCGATGTAGCGGTAGAGGGGAAGACCCGTCGTTTGGGCAGCGGCTTTGGCCACGGCAAGCGACACGCCGAGGGTGGCGTTGGCGCCAAGACGCGATTTGTTGGGCGTCCCATCAAGTGCAATCAAAGCCTCATCGATCGTGGCCTGGTCCAGCACGCTCATCCCGACGATCTCGTCGGCGATTTCCTCATTGATGTTCTCAACGGCCCGAAGGACACTTTTCCCCTGGAAGAACTGCTTGTCGCCGTCTCGCAGTTCTACGGCTTCGTGCTCACCCGTTGAGGCGCCGCTCGGAACGGCTGCGCGGCCAACGGCACCTTCGACGGTGGTGACTTCAACTTCTACGGTAGGATTTCCGCGGCTGTCAATAACCTGACGGCCGATGATGTCATCGATAATCATAGGTATAGCTTTGTTAAGGATGAGCACTGCAGGGGATACAGAATGTGAAGCTCGGTATCACCACATGTAATAACAAGAAATGGGGCCGGAGTAATCTGAAATTGCACAAAACGAAGAGAGGCCGACGGGAGTACCGCCGGCCTCTACAAGGAGCTTCGTCAGATGTTGGGTCCTGTTACGGGCGCCGGACCGTGGTCGATTCGCCGATCCACGAGTAGCAGCCGTAATTGACCTGGTACGTATCCCCGACGCTCCACCCGCGGAAGAACAGGTCTTCACTGGAGGGGAAGGAGCCTGAGTACGACCGGGCTTTCTGCCGGGCCTGGCTGGCTACGGAGGGGTCGCGGCTTGCAGCGCGCTCGTAGTAGTCGACAGCGAGCCAGTAGACCGCGCGGTCCTCCCGATCGAACGATCCGCAGTTGCCTACCTGCGTCACGTAGAGGTCTCCGATGGCGATGTAAGCCGCACCGAAGTTGCTGTCGATCTCGAGTGCCTGGCGGAAATGGCGTCTTGCATTCTGCAGATTGCCAATCTGCTGCTGAGCAATACCCATGTTGAAGTAGATATCGCGCTCACGTCCTTCAACGCCTTCCGTCTGGAGTGCGCGTTCGTAGAGTTGATAGGCGCCGCGGGCATCGCCGTCTTCCAGCCGCATCCGTGCCACGAGTTGGAAGGTGCGGGCATCGGGCTGCACTTCGAGCAGGCGCTCGCTCAACTGTTCTGCCATGTCATGGCGGCCCGTGGTGATATACAGGTCGAAGAGCTCCGCTATCAAATCGGCATCATCCGGGTTGCGCTCAACCTGCCGCTCGATGAAAGCGACGCGCTCCTCCGGCGTGTCGAACAGCGTGTTCTGGACGACGGCGATATACTCGGCCACGTCGGCTACATCACCGTGCGTCTCCTCCACGCGATCAATGAAGCTCAACGTCGCCTCTTCGTCGCCGAGAGAATGGACGTGATTGATGAGATAGTTGACGTAGTAGGCATCGAGCGACGAAGCGTCGAGCTCATACGCCTCCATATAAGCTTCCGCGGCCTGAGCCTGAGCATTACTGAAGTGCGCCGCATTCGACTGGATGAACCGGCCTTTGTTGATCAGCCAGCGCTGTTCGTCGACATTGACGTCAGCCGCGCGCAACTTCGGAACGGCCGTCTCAAATATGACGAGAGCGGAGTCGAGGTAGGCCGGGTCTTGCTCAGCAAGGCCTTCGAATGCCTCGATGGCCCGCCGGAAGTTCCGATCACTGTCGTTCGGAAATCCAGGCGCGTTTTCCAGGATCCAACGGAGGTTGGGAAGCGCACTCTGGTAGTTTTCGTTCTTAAAATCCTCAAAATAGAGGCTGTAGTGTGTTGCAATCTCCTGTTCCGAAGGTTGCTGCTCGGATTGTGCCATCGCCGGAGCGACGAACAGAAATGCGGCCCCGAGAAGGGCGCATCTCAGCAAGTTGTTGACTGTCTTTCTGAGTGTATACATCCGACTTACTCCTTTTTGCGGGTGCGGGACTAAATTATTGAAGACAACCGGAGGTCAGCGGAGTTGCCGTTGTTCGAACCAGCGCTCTCCGATGTTTATGCTCGCCGATACCCGGTAGAACATGTCGCGAACGAGGTTGTGATCGGTCGTACCTCTGGTGCCTACATGGACATTAATATCAAGTCGCGTGCCAGAAAAGAGGGCCGGTACGCTAAAGCCGCCTGTTGCTGCGTACGTCATTAATTGAAAATCGTCAACCGGGTCCACGTACGATCGATCCACGTAAAACCCCAGACGATACGCCATTCTCGTAAAAAGAGGCGCCAGGAGATCATTCGGGCGGGGAAGAACTTCTACACCACCCGATACGCGCCAGCGGTCTGCCAGGCGCGATTCTCCATTGGGATTATACCCCGCTAATGGAAGATTGCTTTCAAACTGGGTCCACGGTGAATACGTGCCGTCGAGGACAATAAGCCAGCTTCTGTCCACTCGATAAGCCACACCGGCATCTATCGACCACGGCAAGCGGACATCTGCATCGAGCGCGGTGCCGAGGGTGTCTCGGTCCAGGCTTTGGCCGAGCGTACGCACGCGATCCCCCGTCAGACTCACGGGTAGCGAAAACCGGGCGCCGAGATAAACCTCGTCGTTCGTGGATAGCGGCCCCGGAACGGCGATCTGCGTTGCGATGCGCGCCGCGATGCCTCCGAGACGCGTGGCGTCCATAACCTGAGTCTGCGCATGACCTCCGCTCGGGAAGTACGTCCTGCGTCCATCCTCCATGATTCCGAAGATATAGCCGACCGACGCTCCTACTGAAACACCCGGCGTTAGAAGGTAGCCAAGCGCGCCTTGAATCTCATGGAGGCCACCCCGTCCCTCCGTATCCACCACGTAGAGTGCCGAATCGGGCTCAACGAGCATCCCCTCAACCCGCACGCGATAGTTCATCTGGCTATAGGGAGCCAGGCTGACGCCTAAGCCCATCCGCTGGCGCGCAATGGGAAACGCAAGTTGAACGGACTCGAGGCTTCCCCGGGCCAGGCGGCTCGACTCATCCTGTGCATCCGTGAAGGAGACGCTCTCAAACCGAAGTCCGGCCGCGGCACGAGTAAGCGTAACGTCGCCCAGCGATGCCGGGTTAGACAGATTGACGTAGTTGAAGGAGCGCAGGGCGACGCCTCCGCCACCCATCCCCTGTATCTGGGCCGTGCCGTAGGAAGTAAGTTCGCCGATTCCAAATCCCGAGTAAATCGATCCGTCTCCGGAGCTCTGAGACTGCGCCGGTGCCGAACTCAAAAGGAGCCAGGCGAACAGGAACAGGGCTCGTGATATGCGTCTGAACAGCATGAAAGGACTATTGGAGGCTCGTCAGTCGAGCAGAGGAGTGAGCGTCAGTGATACCGTGGGTCGGCGATCGTTGCCAACGCGAAGAAAAGCGTGGTTGAGCGTGGGCTGTGCAGCGGCCGCGCGGAGCTCGAACGAGTCAATGTCGACGAAATTCTGAAGGTAGGAGTTAATCAGATTCTGCAACGCGTTCGACTGGAAAACAAAAGACCCGTCGTCCCGCCGGCTGGTCGTCTCGACAAGGCTGCGACCGCCGCCGGCCAGATTTACAAAAAGGCTGATGTCGCTGGTTCGCGGCCTGACATAATTTGCGGGAAGTGACGCCTGGGAGAGCAGTGAGTCTTCTTCCACTCGGAGCATCACGCGGTTGAGCGAGAAGTCGGACTGAAAGTCGCTCAGATCGAATGATAATTGAACACCCGGCCCGGAAGTGGCCTGGGTGGCCAGCACGTTCGCTTGAGGCGCAGGGTCGGAGGAACGTTCGATCGTCGTGACGACGCGGCTTAGGAGGAAGGATGCGGTGTCGGCCTGTGAGACCGCGACCAACCGGGTACTGCCACTGGCGAAGCCACCAACGCCACCTCCGCCTGTCGCTTCAACATAGAGGCCATGAAATACATTGCTGAACCGCGTGCTGCGAAGGGTGGTGTCATTGCGAGCCACCCAGTCGGCAGGGAGCGGCAGCGTGATTAAGCTGTCCTGAAGGGAAAACGACTGAGTCGTTACCAGCGCTGAGACCGGGAAGGTCGTATCCGACCGTGCGTCCGCTGCATCCCACTCAGCCGGCATGTCATAAATGTTGACGGTTACGGTGCCCGTCGTGTCACCGAAGACATAATTCCTGCCGAGACGCAGTTCGGCATGCGCGACGGTTGAGTTGCGGAAGCCGTCGGAAACGGCGGATGGGACGAAGTCTACGTAGGCATTCGCCTGGATTCCGCCCAGGAGATCATCCACGACGCTTCCTATGAGAAACCGCTGCGCCTGTCCGGTGACACTTCGAGTAGCGACATGGCCGGCCGATTCGGCTTCGGAAACTTCGACGATGGGCTCACCGCCGCGGTCACCGATAATGCCAATTCCGACGGCCGACGGATCGTCACAGCCCACTAAAACGGCGGCCGTAACGACGAGTGCAGACAGAATTCCGGGACGGAAATTAAAACTGGGCATGGAGGGAGGTGCTGGAAATAACCCGATCGGCCGGCCGGGTGCTTTTTAACGAACGATCTGCCCTACTGAATAGCGGCGGACTGGGTTTCGAGAAAAACGAACGAGTTGGATCCATATTGCACGGCACAAAAAAGCCCTGCACAGGCAGACCGTGCAGGGCTCCGGCAATTGGTATGGCGATCAGGCTGCGACCTCGTTCAGGGACTGATCATAAAGCTCGGAAAGCTGGGCAAGCCATTCGTCCTCCGACTCCTCGAAAACGAGTTCATTGTCTTGTGGAGCAACTCCTGGAGGCAGGATCACGGTGTCGGCTGCCTCCCGGCCAATTACCGCGGCATCCTTGCCCTTGAGTGCGGCTTTCGACAAGTCTTCCGCCGCCGCGAGTTCATCCGTGACCGGCGCCTCGAAATCAACGTCAAGCGGTGTGTAGAAAATGCGTGCGCCTTCATAGATGGGGTCGGACGCATACACATGACGCAGGTACATCGGCACGAATCCGCTCATCCAGCCGAAGGCATGCACAACATCGGGTTTCCAACCGAGATTCCGGATGGTCTCGAGCGTGGCGCGGGCAAAGAATAGACCGCGTTCGGCGTTGTCTTCGAACAACTTGCCCTGCTTGTCCTTGTAGATTCCTTTACGCTTGAAGTAGTGCTTGTTGTCCATGAAGTAGACCTGCAGGCGGATGCCCGGGATCGACGCCACTTTACACTTGAGCGTCTCGGTTCTGTCGCCCAGCGTGATCTCGGTTCCCGACAGGCGAATCACCTCGTGGAGCCTGTTTCGCCGCTCGCTGATCGTTCCGTAACGTGGCATCAGGATGCGGACCTCGAACTCCCCGCTTTCCTGAAGCTGTTCCGGAAGAGTCCGTACGATACGGGCGATGTCAGAGGCGTCTGTGAAGGGTGCAACCTCATCAGAAACACAGAGAATCCGCGTTGGGCTGGCCATACTTCGAATGTCACGTCTGGTGGAGATCCTGTATCTATCGCGGCTTGTCTCGCGTTACATAGGCGTTACAGAGCAGCATTCTATCCCCCTAAGATACAAAATAGTAGGGGCATCGGCAAAAGGATTGGGTACCATCGCGGCGCGTCATCCACCTGGCGCTGGATGTGTTCAAGACATGTCTGCGGGTGTTCTAATCCGTCGATCGCCGAAGCAGTTCGAAGTAACGGCGTATGAGCTCCTGATAGTCATGCGCATAGTCGCTTTCGAGAGCTCGGATGAGGTCGCGCCGCAATTTGTCGAGTTCGCGGCTTCGTTCTATCTCTTTCGCACTTTCTCGCGGGATGTCGCGCCCCGTGGTGCCCTGGCGGTCATCGCTCCGGTCCCGCTCCTGGAGAGACTGCTCTGCCTCGAGCAACCGTGTCAGAATTTCCTGCTGCCGCTCGATCATCGGACGAGATGCTCCGCTACGCTGCAGTTCTTCGATAGTCTCGCTCATCTGCTCTGCGATGCGGTTGAGTTCCCGCGTGAGCCCCTGACGTGCTAGCGGATCCCGACCGACTGAGCGGAGGCGCCGTCTGATCTCGTCTTGTTCGGCCGCCATCTGTTGGAGGCGTTCCTGCATATCGATCGACATGCGTTCGCCGCCCATCTCATTCAGCATTTCCTGGAGCTGCTGATTGAGCTGCTGTTGGTCGCCCGCCATCTGGCGCAGTTGATCGGCCATTTGCTCCGCAGACATGCCGCCTTCTCCACCGCTTTGCTGATTCATCAGCTGGTCGAGCAGATCGCTAAGGATGAGCCCGAGCTCATTCAGATGCATCATCGACGTCCGCTGATGCACGCTTGCCTCACGCGATGCCCGCTCTGCCATCGCTTCTGTTGCACGGCCCATTTCTCGCAGCGCCTCGCCCGTATGACGCTGTACCTCACGCGTCAACTCCGGAATCTCGCCGGCAATACTGCGGATCGAATCAGCGACGACACCTGTGCCTTCCGCAATCCGTACCTGGGTGCGAGCAAGCGGTGGCAATCCGGCGCTGCCGTGGCCCATGGTGGAGGTTTCGGCCTGGAGATCTTCCTGATCGTGCGATAAGGTGATGATTTGACGGAGCGTCCGCCGCAGGTTGGTCATGTTGACCTGCATCTGGCTGGACTGCATCCCCTGCCTCATATCGCCCAGTTGCTGTTGCAGCATCTGGAGCTGCTGTTGCAGTTGTTGCTGCGTGCGCTGTGCATCCTGATTCTGCTGCTGCTTGATCTGATCGGCGGCTTCGCGCATGCGCTCAGGGATCTGTTCTCGCCGGGTTTCTTCTCGCAGGCGCTCGAGCGACGACCGGTCACCAGATCCGAGCTCATCAAGTTGACGCTGGATCTCCTCCAGCATCTCTTCAAGTCGTTCAGCCTCCTGAGCCGTGCGCTCCTGCTCAGCGGCTACCCGGTCGACATCGGGGGTCGGCTCATCCGCGTCTGATTGGCCGTTACTCGAACGCTCCTGGTTATTGCCGGTCGCTGCGTTGTCCAGCTCGGATGTCTGCTGCTGAAGTCGTTCTTGCTGCTCCGCAATGTCTCGTGCGAGTCGTTCAGCCTGCTCAATGGACTGCATGGCCCGCGCCCGTTGAAAAAGCTTGAGCGTGCGCTCGAGCCGCTGTTGATACTGTTCCTCATTAAACTCAAACTCGCCCATCGACTCTTGCATCTGCTGCAAGTCAAGGTTCTCCATAGCTTCCTGCAGTTGACGCAGAGCATCCATCAACTCGGGCGAAGTGATCTCATCGATGACTCGTTGGAGCTCCTGATAGGTCTGGACGGTTTCAGGTGAAAGCAGGTCATTGCGGCTGAGATCGTCCGTAATCTCACTCATCTGCCGGGAAATCTCTTCGACCTGGCGGGCCATGCTCTCCTGCCGCTGTTGTAGCGATTCAAGGCGGCGGCGGTCCTGCCAGTCGGACGCTTGCTTCCGCCGGAGTTCGTCGCGCAGCTCCTCGAAGTCCTGCCGAACGCCGTCAGCCTCCTCTCGCAGGCGAGATATGGCGTCCACTACATCATCCTGGCTTACGTTTACTTCGTCATACCGCTCGGCGAGAGACGGCACGCGCAGGCGCCGCGTTGCCGAGTGAGCGGATTTGGCACCGAGAAAAGCGTCGTTATCCCACACTTCGAGATAAAATTCGACGACATCTCCTGGAACGAGGTCGAGCTCAGTTTCCTTCAGTAGCCAGTCATACGTGATGATTTGCTCGACCGGGCGGGGTGTCTGGACGTCGAGCGGGATCGAAGCAAATGATGATTCCGGGGTGCGATAGCGGCTTTCCCCGAGCCGGTAGTGAAGAAGCAACCGGCTGAAGCCAAAGTCGTCGCTGATACGTGCGCCGATCGGCTGGCGGAGTTCCTCATCCAGCGATACATCTGTACCCGGTGCAAGCAGCTCCACCACGGGCGGGTGATCGTCAAGTGGGACGATCCGGTACTGGATGGGGTCGGCATTACGAACACCGTCGGCGCCTACTGCGATGATGCGATACGTGGCGTCCTGGCGTACGAGAAACGTACCGGACGCCGATCCGCCCTCGATTTCTAACGGAATGGTCGCCCCGTCATCGAACTCGACGAAAGCGTCTACAACATGCGCACCTCCTAATGAGGTGGTGACATTAACATGAGTACCCCGAGGGGCGTTCACTTCACCAGTTCCGGAGAGCGTGCGTTCCGGCAGGCCCGTGTAGGCAGGCGGCGACAAATGCACCGCGACGTTGCGCAGGATCGGGCGCTCGCGCACATCCACGGAGTACCAGGACGACGCAACTCCCTGATGCGAAACCCGGTACCGAAACGACGTTCGTGCGCCGGAGATGTGATGCGTGAAGCCGCCGGCGCCGTCTGCTTCCATAGGGATGGCTTCGGTGCGCTCTTCATCAGCTCGAAGAAGTTCGATGGAGGCAGCATCAGGCGGCTTCGGGCCCGACGTTTCAACCTGAATGGACAAGGACTCGCCCACAGTCAGTTCGGCATCGCCGGGCGAAACATGCCACGCAAACGGGGCCGGGCGTTCGTATTCGGTGTTTAGGCCCAATAGCCGACCGGCGGCCCCGCTGAAATAATCTGGAGCGGCGAATACAACCAGCGCCAGGACCATCAACGGGCCGGCTGCGAAATAGGCGGACCGACGCGGCCGCTCGAACTTCTCTACGGCATCGAACTGAAACGGCGACACTTGTCGGGCCAGCATCTGAAGCGCGCCGTCGACCATAGAAGACGGGTGATCGTCGGCATCCCGGGCCAACTGCAGGAAGTTGACGAGACGATCTGATACCTCCGGGTATCGCGAGCCAACCAGCCTTGCGACCTGTTCTTGCTGAAGAGGCTTCTCAGCGCTCGTGAGGCGGAAGAGCGGACGTACGACAAGCGCCCCGGCGGCTGCAAGCACGAGTATCGCCCATCCCCCCACCAACCACCGGCGAGCCCCCAGCGACATCCACAATACTGACTCCAGTCCGAGGAGAATGAGCCAGCCGGTCACGCCCAGAGCGAGCACGACAAGGAGGCCCGCAAGCGCCTCCGACAATGTGATGCGGAAGAACGCTCGCTTCAGTCTCTGATGAATGATCCTTACTTCTTCGCGCGTGGAGTCGCTCATCACCAAACTCTTTGAATCAGACGCGGAGCCGCGGAATGGCGCCGCGCGCAGGAATACACCCCGCCAAGTCCGGTTACATTGACACGTGCATCCTGTTTCGATTCGGCCGGCGTAGCGGGCACGGCTGCGCCATGAGCAACGCGCTTTCACAGGGCCAGTCCGCAGGAGTCTGGTCAAGGGGAGGCTATCCTAAGAGCAGGCCGACAGAGATTTGAACATTCGCTTCGCACGGTCGCCGAAGGCTCGTCTCTGCATTGTGCTTCCTCGGCACTCCCCCGGATCAGGTCCGTGGCGAGCTCTGCGACGTGCGAAGGCATGCCTCGTCGAACTTCCTTAACGACTTGTCCTGCTCGGGTTGTTCTTAGGTCTGAGTGTCGGGGTAGTTCAACACTATGTCAGGAGCCTGCTCCGTCAGGAACCTGTTCTGTCACGACCGAAGCAAGATGTAGGCGACGCCTAATAGCTGGACCATGATCGTTGCGGACACAATGAAAACCTGAGCCGCATTAAAATGGCGGTTTGGTTCAAATGCACGCCGGATCTGATTCGTCTTGACGAATCCGTGGCGCTCGCTCACCACGAGCGCCCAGACGTTGAAGAGAACCGAGACGCCAATGAGGATAATAAACCAGGGCCCCCATACGAAGGCGAGCCCGAGTGAAACTAGAGACAGAACAACGCACGTGGTGAAGACGATCGCCGTTCGGTGTTTTGTGATCTGTGCCAATGCCGGTCCGGATAAGCTGGCGCTTTCAGTTCATTTAGGGGAAGTCGGGAGGAATTGTAAGAAATAATGTAACGATCATTTATGAAGCACGGTTAAGGGAAGGCCGGAAGGAGATATTCCTCGTACCATCTCAACATTTCGGTCGGTGTCGCCTGCCGACACGGGAGTCCCGGTACGCCGCCCCGTAAGAAGCTATATCTCCGTCCTTCACCCTCACCCTGTATCTACTGCCACATGAATGAACTCGTCGCCGTCATCCTGGGAGGTGGCGCTGGTACGCGGTTATTCCCGCTGACGGCCCACCGGTCGAAGCCCGCCGTTCCACTGGCGGGTAAGTACCGCCTGATCGATATCCCGGTCTCAAACTGCATTAATTCGGACGTCAACCGCATTTTCGTGCTGACGCAGTTTAACTCGGCGAGTCTGAACCGGCATATTGGTCACACATACCAGTTCGACCGATTCCGCCGCGGTTTCGTGACTATTCTCGCGGCCGAGCAGACCCCCAGTTCAACCGAATGGTTTCAAGGCACGGCCGATGCCGTTCGGCGCTCGCTTCCGCACGTGGAGATTCATCCCCACTCGAATGTGCTGATTCTTTCTGGTGATCAGCTCTACTCGATGGATTACCGGACGATGTACCGGCATCACGTTGAGCAAGATGCCGATATCACCATCGCCACGATCCCTGTGGTGGCAGCAGATGCCCCGGCGTTCGGCATCCTCAAGACGGATGACGAGGGCGTCATCACGAGCTTCTACGAAAAGCCGTCGCTCGATGAACTCGACGGCAAAGAGAGTCCCGTGACGCCCGACCTCGAGGCCGAAGGCCGTCATTACCTGGCCTCGATGGGCATTTATATTTTCAAGGACGAAACGCTGAGGGAGGCACTCGAGGCTCATCCGGATGAGCACGATTTCGGCAAGCAGATCATCCCGCGTGCGCTGAGCAATTATCGCGTAGTGAGCTATCCGTTCACCGACTACTGGAGTGACATCGGGACGATCGGATCGTTCTACGAGGCTAACTTAATGCTGGCGAGTAACCTCCCCGAGTTCGATATCTACAATCCGAACATGCCCGTTTATACGAATGCTCGGATGCTTCCTCCCGCCAAGATCCATAATTCTCAGATCGTCGACAGCCTGATCGCCGAGGCGAGCGTGGTCGTCAACAGCCATATCGAACGCTCCGTGATCGGTATACGGTCATTCGTGGGGAATAACGTCCGTATAAGCCGCTCTGTGCTTATGGGAGCCGACTACTACCCGTGGCAGGCCAAACACAGTCACCAGAACCCCATCGTTGGGCCGGCGCGGCCGGGCATTGACGAAGGAACGATCATCGAAGGCGCTATCATCGATCGTAACGCGAGTATCGGCAAGCGCTGCCGGATCCGGAATAGCGCCAACGTGCAGGAGGGGGAGGGTGAGAACTTCTACATTCGTGACGGCGTGGTCGTCATTCCCAA
>CBFGYX010000006.1:0-16932 GCA_965653075.1 uncultured bacterium | reverse complement strand
CCGAATTAGATTGCCTCCCAGCATTTTATATAGGTCGTTCTCAGAATAACCACGCTTCATCAGTTCGTACGTGATCCAGGGGAGGCGCGTCGCGTCCTGCAGTCCGGCGGGGAGCGTCCACACGCCGTCGAAATCAGACCCCAATCCCACATGATCGACGCCTGCCACGCGCGCGATGTGGTCGATGTGGTCCACGACATCCGTTACGGTTGCCCGGCCGAAGCCCCGTTCACGTTGTACTTGCGCGATGATCGTCCATAGATCGTGCAACCGCCCGGGGCTCGATTCGGCGCGGCGATAGACCTCGGCCATGACGTCGTCGGTGAGGTGCGGATTCACAACCGGCTCGAAGAAGTTGACCATGATGAGCCCGCCGTTATCGGCGAGTGCGCGGAGCATGTCGTCGGAAACGTTGCGTACGTTATCGGTAATTGCGCGTGCCGACGAGTGGGAGAGGAGTACCGGCGCACGCGACGTTTGGATCGCGTCGTAGAACGTCGAATCCGACGTGTGCGAAAGGTCGACGATCATCCCCAGGTCGTTCATCGTACGGACGACCTCGCGGCCCGTCTCGTTCAGACCGTTCCAGCGAGGCCGAGACTGTGAGGCATCGGCAAAGCTGTTCGTGTTGACATGAGTAAGCGTGATATATCGCACACCTCGATCGTATAACGCACGCAGGCGGTCGTTTCGGCCGGCCGTCGCGTGTCCGCCTTCCAGCCCGAGCAGGATGGCTTTTCGGTCCGACCGCGTTATCCGAAGAATGTCGTCGGCTGTGGTCGCGATCTCCGCCGAGTCAGTCGTGGCAACCTGCCGTTCAACGACATCGATCATCGCCATCGCACGCTGCATCGCGCCGTCGCCCTCGCCATAACTTGGAGCCACGTAGATCGAGAAGAACCCGCCGTCCAATCCGCCTTCAAACATCCGCGGCAGATCCACGTGCGCCTCATTGGCTGTGTGCCGCTCGGTAAACTGATAGCGACGATCGAGCATGAGCGTAGGCGTGTCGATGTGGCCGTCGAGCACAATCGCGTTGTAGTGTATCCGCAGCGCTTCATCCCACAAAGAATCATCGCGGACCAGTATGCGCCTCCGAATCTCCGGCATGCGAATTTCGCCGCCGTCGGTGTAGGCGATTGCCGGATCTATCGGCGCCGGATCGAACATCGTCCGATCAGCCGCCGGCGAGTCGGCAGCAGGAGCGTCGGTTGTATCAGGCGCATTAATGCCCTCCTGTTGTGCCGGCCGGCCGCACGCGGTAGTGGCCGGCGCTGCGAGGATGGCGAGGATGAGAATAAAGATGGAACGTGGTTTCACGATGAATGACGACCGTTGATAATGCGGAGGGCGCAACCTTTCGCCGTGGATCCGGTTTCTGAGGCCGAGTTTCAAGCTCCATCGGCTTCCATCACAATCCGAAAGTCCGGCATGAAAGCCCACCGGTACCTGGTTCTTTTTGTCGCTTTACTGCTGGCCGCGTGCAATAGCGGCGACCCCATCGAAGGTCCGGACCCGAGCGAGGTTTCCGGCCAGTACACGATCGATGCACTTGAATTCCAGCTTGGAGGCGTGACCGTTGCTGATGTAGCAGAGAGACTTGTGAGTAGCGATACGGCTTTCGAGTTGGGCAGTAACAAAGAGTTCATCCTTCGCTACCGTTTCGTCGATGAGCAGGGCACTAGCCTCGCGGTGGGTTCTTTTGATCTGCGTACGACGAGCATGACGCTGCAATTCGACAGAGGGAATCCCGAGCGGCTGCTTCTGCCTACACAGATACGGCTGGAGCGCGACCTGGAGAATGCTGATGTGCTCGAGGCCCGCCTTACCTCGCGCGTCGACCTGCATGCGTACGATCCTTCGCGGTTCGATCGAGACCAGAACGATATTTCCGGCATCTTGCACATCCGCCTCGTACGCCGATAAACGGTGTCAAAATAAGGGGCGGGTAAAGATGCACCGTCCTCAGCCCCGGCGCAATCCATGGGATATCGGCTCCTTCATCCATCACTCCATATCATGAAGCGTTTTGAAGAGCTCTTTCAGGAATTGAAGGAGAAAGTAGCCTCGGGCGATCCATCATCCGGCACCGTCAGGGCCGTTGAAAACGGCACCCATGCGATCGGCAAGAAGATTCTTGAGGAGGCCGGCGAGGTATGGATGGCCGCACGCTTTGAGGGGAAAGAGGAGACGGCCGAGGAGATTTCCCAGCTCTTATACCATATCCAGGTGATGATGCTGGCTTGTGAAATCGAGTTGGAGGACGTCTACCGCTATTTGTAGCAGCATCCGTTGACGCCCGCATCTTTTTGAGCACCGCGCCGCCGGGCACGGAGGATTCGGTCGAGTTTGACGGCAACCCCGGATCGAGCCTCATCTTTTATACTCACCCTCATCACACGTCGAGAATGATTCAGATTGCCCTCCCCAACAAAGGAGCACTTGCCGAAGAAGCCATAGAACTGGTTCGGGAAGCGGGATATCGGTGCCGCCGGAGCCGCGGTGAGTTACTTGTTCGGGATGAGGAGAACGACGTCGAGTTCTATTTTCTGCGCCCGCGCGACATCGCCGTTTACGTGAATGGCGGCATTCTTGAGCTGGGCATCACGGGGCGTGATCTGGCGGCCGACGCCGACGTTCCGCTCAACGAGCTGCTTGCGCTCGGCTTTGGAGGCGCGCGGTTCTGCTATGCGGCGCCGCTGGACGGACCCGAAGGTCCCGATGCTTTTGGCGGGCTCCGCGTCGCGACGTCGTATCCGAATGTGGTCCGGCACGACCTCGAACGAAGAGGAGTCGATGCCCAGGTCGTACGGCTGGATGGAGCCGTCGAGATTTCCATCGCGCTGGGTGTTGCCGATGTCGTCGCGGATGTCGTGCAAACGGGACAGACGCTGGCTCAAGCCGGACTGAGGATCGTGGGGGAGACGATCCTTGATTCCGAAGCGATCCTGGTTGCTCGCAATGAAGAGATGGCAGGTAATGGTCAGGTCCGCCAGTTCATTGAACGTGTGCGCGGTATCATCCTCGCCCGCGAATACGTCATGATCGAGTACGACATGCCGCGTGACCTTCTGGACGTGGCCACCGAGCTGACGCCGGGCATCGAGTCACCTACCGTAGCCCCGCTTACACGCGACGGCTGGGTAGCCGTGAAGTCGATGATCCGCCGGCGCCGCGTGAACAGTACGATGGAGCGCCTATCCGAAGTTGGTGCGCGCGGCATCATCGTCACGGACATCCGCACCTGCCGCATCTGACCGGGAGAGGCATTAGTGTCTGGCCGGCTGTTCCTCGAGATGATGGCGACGGCGTATCTCCCAGAGCGTCTTTTTGGTGATGCCGAGCCGCTCTGCCGCCTCCTCGTAGCTTGAGCTGTCGAGAATGACCCGGCGCACATGCCAGACCTTCACCGACTCAAGCGAATGCAACCGGGTGGGTAGCGCGTCGGTCGATATCCTTTGGCGAAGCTGAGGCCGATTACCTTCTTTGGACCTGTTTTCCCTCTTCCACTCCACGGTATCCTCTGTCTTAGGTTATGCGCATGATGGCTGCGCTCATCTCAGTTCAATAGTCATCATTCTACGCGAGAAGATCTATGACAGCGGTGCGTTGAGAACCGCCACTTTCTTGGAACACGTTACGCGTGTCACAAATTTCTGCCCCGGCTCGACGGTAGACATTTCCGGTTCGTCATAAACAAGGCATATGGCGAGGGCATTTGGGAGATGCCGGCAAGGGGCTTACGGCGTGCGGATGATTTTATGGGTGAGATGGAGTGTTAGGCTTAAGATTTGCTGGCGGGGTTCGATACCAATCATTCCCCCACTTTCGCAATATCACAATACGATGCGCCGCGCCGACCGAGCAGGAATTACGCCAGATATGGAAGCAGGTATGCCTGAAGCGCTGCGTCGCTACGTCGACCGCGTCATGCGGGATGTCCGTGCCGCGTACAGGCAGGCGGGTGAGCCGCTGGGCCCCGGAGACCGGTCGATGGTTATCTGGTATGAGTTCGGCCAGATTGCCGAGTTGAATTGAAGCGCATACGCTGTGGATTATTAACATATGTGCTTTTAGATTGCGCCAGCGACACCGCGACGTTTCCTGCCGGGAGGAGTGAGTACTGATAGAGTCGGGGAGGTGGGAGCCTTAGTTGAGGAGCAATTGGGTCCGGACTATTAAACCGGGCGTAAGTGGCGGCCTCCGGCAATGAGCTCGAATCCGCACTACGTGTGCCGGACGAGGATTTATCTCGAGCGGTGGGTGCGTTACACCCATTAAATTGAGATCACACCTACCGTGACCACTCCGTCGACTGCCACCGCAAGCCCTTCGATCGATAGCACGCTCCCTTTGAGCGAGATGCGCTTTCGTCAGCAGGCTCAGCAGCTGCACGATTTTCGGGAGAAGCGGATCGCACGTGCGCTTGAGGCAGCCGGCAGAGCAGCAGGTGCTGCGGCCGTATACATCGTCGCCTCGGATGGTGGACCGCCGTCAGGACCACCGTTATGCGCGTGGACGCGCGCCGACGCGGAGCCAGGCAAACTACCCGGCGATCCAGCGCTTTGGCAGAACCTCTGGGACAGCGGTTATGCTCACGCCTTTGACTATGGGATAACCGGGCTGGGTGAAATCCATCTGTATGAGCTCTCGAGCACGGGAGGCGTCTGGTATGGCGTAGTGGCGGCCTTCCCCGAGGACTATGTACCTGACGATGTAGCTAAGGAGACCATCGCCGCGTTTGCCGATATGGTGACCGTCCTCGCGGAACTGCCCACCGATCTTGAGCACGTCGAGCAGCGGCTGCGCGTTGATCAGGCACTCGTGGACATCTCTCACATCCTGGTGTCTTCGGATGATCTGAACTTCGAGGACATCCTCAGAATCGCGGCGAGTGCAACGGGCGTTCAGTCGGCGTATTTCGTTCGGCTCCCACTCGATGCCGATAACCTGGCTGGAACGACGGTTCCCGGAGGCGATCGAACGACCATATACCGCTGGACGCACGGGGGCGATTTTTCGGTCGACGAACTGTCAGCCGCAGATGCAGGTCATGCCGATGAAGCACCGTCGTACTCCAAACTGATCGGCGACTCGGCGATTGGGGAGCACGTGAACGCTGTCCCGCTACTCTCCGCGGACGATCGTCTTTTTGGATATATCGGATTTGAGTACGGGGTTCGCCGGCCGCGTTGGGGTCAGGAAGACGGACGTGTGCTCGGAATATTAGGCGACATGCTGGCGGGCTATTTCGTACGTAAGCTCGCAGAACGTGCGCTTTCGGAGAGCGAAGAACGATGGCGCCGTCTCGTGGAGAACCACCCTGATCCGATTCTCTTGACCGATCAGGGCGTCATTAGCTACGTCAATAACGCAGCCGTAGGCGTCCTCGGCGCGCGCCGGCGGGAGGAGCTGATTGGCGCGTCGATGTACGACTTCATATCAGCCGAGTACTACTACCTCCTCGAAACGAACGACTCCCTGCTTGGGCGTGGCACCGTACCCGATCCTGTCGAACACGAGATGATCCGGCTGGATGGGGAGGAACGCATCGTTGAGTCGACCTCCGTGCCGCTTGTTTACGAGGGTAAAACACGCGCGCTTACCGTCATGCGCGACGTGACCGCCGTGCGTCTCGCTGAAGAGGGTTATCGAACGTTTGTAGAAACGATCACTGAGGCTATTTGCCGGATCGATCTCGACAAGCCCATCGCTCGCGAAGCAGCTGTTGACATCCAGCGGCGCCACATCCAGGAGTATGGCTATGTGGCGGAGTGCAACGGCGTGATGATCGAAATGCTGGGCGTGCCCCGCGACGAGGTGGAAGGAAAGCCTTATATGCAGGTCTTCCGGAATCTTCGCGGCAGTGTTTTGAACGACTTCATTCAGAACGGATACCGACTCAAGAACCGGGAAGTCACGGTTTGGGCACCGGATATGCCGCCTCGCCATCTGGTGATTAACGCCGTTGGCACCCTCGAACGTGGCCGTCTGAGCCGAATCTGGGGAAGTTGCATCGACGTCACTGAACGTACCGAGCTTGAGCGAAGGATCGTGGGTGCGCTGGAGGAGCAGCAGCAGAAAATCGGCCGTGACCTGCACGACGGCGTCGGACAGCTGCTGACGGGCGTCAGGATGCTCAGCCAGAACCTGGCCGAGCGCCTGGAGGATGAGGAGCACGCGAGCCGAGAAGTAGCGCAGAAAGTAGCCAATTTTGCGGTCGACGCCGCCGATCACATCCGCGACATCTATCGCGGGCTGACGCCTGCCCAGTTGTATCATGAAGGGCTATCGGCCACGTTGAACGAGTTATGTCATAACGTGGCGTCGATTCCTCACGTCACGTGCGAGTTCGTGCGTCAGGTTGACTTCGAGATCGAAGACCGCGACACCAAGCTGCACCTGTTCAGGATTGCGCAGGAAGCGGTGAACAACTCGCTAAAGCATGCCGATCCGTCTCAAATCGTCGTTTATTTGGGGCAACAAGGCGATGAGGCAGTGCTTACGATACAAGATGACGGTGTGGGACTGCCGACGGATTTTAAGCCGAGCCGGTCAATAGGGTTTGACAGCATGAAGTACCGTGCGGGTGCCCTGGGCGCTACGCTTGAAATAGATTCGGCCGATGGGCACGGTACCCGAGTGACGTGCAGGATGCCGCTCAACAGGAGTATTTAAGTGGATGCTTATACTGCCGATACTATTCCCAGACGCCCGCAGCGACGATCGAGAGTCGTTCTCTGGACAGCACTTTGCCAGTCAAGACAACGTCCCGATTGTGCGATGCGAGCGACTCGATACTTAAGTCTACTTCGTCTCGAACCCGAAGAAATAAGCTAATAAGAGGAGGATACACATGGATTCGATTGGTTCTGCAAGGAGAGCCCCAACGGTCGATGTGCGGCAGGGGGATCGAATCCGCGTACTCGTCGTGGATGATCATCCGGCGATTCGCGACGCAATAAAGGATACGATCAGCACCAAGATGGACCTCGAGGTCGTCGGCGAGGCAGAGTCCGGCTACGAGGCATTTCACATTATCGAGAAGCAGCGGCCCAACGTCGCCATCGTCGATATCTCGCTGAAGGACGGGCACGGACTCGATCTCGTGCAGAACATCCGGATCCAGTTTCCTGATGTTCATGTGGTCGTCTTTTCGATGTACGATGAGAGCGTCTACGCCGAGCGAGCCATCCGCGCCGGCGCGTCGAGCTATCTCATGAAGAATGAGTCGACCCAAACGGTCGTCGATGCCATTCGCACGGTGGTGCGAGGCGAGATCTACCTGAGCCGTCAAATGGCCTCGCGTATACTCAGCAAGGTCGCAGTGGGCCGGTCATCGTCGCCGGGCTTCGCCATTGATGAACTCACCGACCGCGAGATGTCGGTTTTCCAGATGCTCGGCCAGGGGAGCTCGGTTGAGGAGATCACCGACCAACTGAGCCTGAGCCGTAAAACGGTCGAGACGTACCGCAGGCGAGCAAAGGAAAAGCTCGGCTTCGAGACAGTCGCAGAGCTGCTCCAGTACGCGGTCCAATGGACGCATGCACAGGGAGAGCGGCCAAACTAAGACAGATCCTGCATTTCTTCGGATCGAGAAGGCAGTCGGCACATTCGGGCCGGCTGCCTTTTTTTGTGGGATCAATTCAGAGCGGCCTCGGCCTCGGCCCGTGGGATGCGTCTTTCACTATCGAACCAGACGAACGGCACAGGGGCGTACGCGTACGCCGCACAACAATTAGGTGTGATAACACTTTCTTAACATACTATGTTGAAACAATGAGTGTTGCAACACCTATAATGAAGCATGAAAACGGACATAACCAAAGACTTAAAGCAATCGAGGCCATTTGCCAACCTCGAGCATGGGGCGCAGCTCAGCATCATCCGCACCAGTTCAATGCTGACCGATGCATTCGAGCGCATGCTGAAACCGCACGGCATCACTTCCACGCAGTTCAACGTGCTGCGGATCCTTCGCGGTGCCGGTGACACCGGCCTGTGCCGGAATGAAATCGGGGATCGCATGATTACCCGCATGCCGGACGTGACACGCCTGCTCGATCGGATGGAAGAGGCGGGCTACATCGCCCGTGAGCGCTCGACTGAGGACCGCAGGATGGTTCGCACATTCCTGGCGGACAAAGGATACGAGCTTCTTGCTGAAATCGACGAAGAAGTGTCGACGGAGCAACGGCGTCCGTTTAGGGAGCTCTCCGAAAAACAACTCGAGGAGCTCATTGAAATGCTGGCTTCCGTCAGGCAAAACATCTGACGATGGGCCGGCCGGTCTGCCGGCTGAGCCCGTTTCCAACCTTTGAAACCAATCACCCAACAAACACGAGGACCTCATGAGTAACGTCAAGACCTACATTATCGACCCCTCACACTCGCGTCTCGGTTTCACGGTACGCCACCTCGGCTTTAGTAAAGTTCGGGGCGCGTTCGAGCAGTTCGAAGGCACAGTCAATCTCGATCCTGAGAGACTGTCGACGCTCGAGACCAACGCCACGATCCAGGCCAAGTCGATCACAACGAACGACGCCAACCGTGACGAGCACCTGCGCTCGGCCGACTTCTTTGAGGTCGACAAGTACGAGACCATCACCTTTAAGAGCACGGCCGTGAAAGACGTCTCTGCGCCCGGATTTACACTCGTTGGCGACTTCACGCTGCACGGTGTGACGAAGGAACTGGAGCTCGAAGGTGAATTCCTCGGCGCCGGCCGCGACCCGTTCGGGAACGACAAGATCGCGCTCGAGGCGCGTACGAAGATCAACCGGAAGGACTTTGGTCTCAACTGGAACGCCGCGCTCGAAACAGGAGGCTTCCTGGTGAGCGACGACGTTCAGATCGAACTCGAGATTCAGGCTGCCTTACAGAAAGAAGAGGCCTGATTCTCATAGACCCGGTTCACATAGACCTGGATTCTCATAGACCTGAGTCTTAGAAGCCCTCACTCTCACGAGCATCGCGAGAGCCAGATAAGTCAGAATCTTCGCCATCCCCGGCCGGCGCAGCACGGTCGGCCGGGGTTCGACGTCATCCTTTTCCAAATAGATATGAAACGAACATTCTCCTCGATATTCCTGGTGCTTGCTCTTATTGCCGCACCGGCACGCGCCGCTGACGTCACATCCGTGACGCCGAGCCCGACTGTCGAAGCTGCGACCGTCTCGACGTACCAGATCGACACCGTCCACTCAGAAATGACCTTCCGCATCCGTCACCTGATGGGGCGCGTCTTTGGCGCATTTACGGACTGGGAAGGAACGGTGACCGTTGATCCTAATGACCTTTCCACGTTGAACGTCGACGTGACCGTCCAGACCGCGAGCATCAATACGTTTAACGAGCAGCGCGACGAGCATCTGCGCACAGATGACTTCTTCGATGCGGCCAATCACCCAACGATGACGTTTACCAGCAATAATGTGGTGGTAAACGGCAATGCCGTCAATGTCCACGGCGACCTCACGATTCGCGGTACCACGCGGCCGGTTGTCCTTACGGGCGAGTACCTGGGTCAGGGCGGCGACCCCTGGGGCGGAGACCGGATCGCCTTTGTTGCCACGACAACAATCGACCGTCAGGACTTTAACGTCCACTTCAATCAGATGGTCGAAGGCGTAGGCATGATTGGGGATGAGGTTGAGATTTCCCTCGCCATCGAGGCGGTTCGCCAGTAACTGAGCGTGCTCGAGGCTCCGGCGGGCCGGGGCCTCGCCTCTACTTACATCCACTTGATTTCCATATAGATATGATAGCCGTCACCGGAGCCACGGGCCAACTTGGCCGGCTCGTTATCGAGTCTCTGCTCGACCGAAACGTCGCGCCTTCAGAACTCGTCGCTGTTGTCCGTAATCCTGACAAAGCCAAAGACATTGCCGAGCGCGGAATTGAGATCCGCCGGGCCGATTACACGCAGCCTGAGGCGCTTAGCGCCGCACTGAAAGGTATCGACAAGCTGTTGCTGATTTCTTCAAGCGAGATTGGCAGCCGGCTTGAGCACCATCGAAATGTGTTAGACGCGGCGAAGGGGGCAGGGATAGATAGGCTCGTCTACACCAGCCTCGCGTTTGCTGATAGCAGCCCGCTGTCGCTGGCTGAAGAGCACAAGGACACCGAAGCACTCATCCGCGAAGGCGGCTTTCGGTACACGATCCTTCGTAACGGCTGGTACACGGAGAATTATACCGTCTCGCTTGCTCAAAATGTTGAGCATGGCGCGATGGTCGGGAGCGCGCGCGACGGCCGCGTGAGCATGGCTCCGCGGAAGGACTACGCCGAAGCGGCGGCCGTCGTTCTCACCACGGACGGTCATGAGGGCGCGGTGTATGAACTCGGCGGTGACAACGCGTACACGATGTCCGAGCTCGCTCAAGAGATCAGCCGTGCAGCCGGCAAGGAGGTGGTTTACCGCGACATGAGCACTGAGGAGCATGCCGGCGCCCTCGTCGGTTTCGGTCTACCCGAAGCTGCCGCATCAGTCTTCGCGTCATTTGACACCGGCATCGCACAAGATTACCTGTACGTTGAATCCGGCGACCTCAGCCGCCTGATCGGCCGGCCGACAACGCCGGTGTCCGATACCATCAAACAGGCGTTAGCGTCTTAAACTCATGGAAGAAGCCCCGACCAGAGTTGGCATCGCGCCAAGCGACTATCGACTTCCACCAGAAACGCGCCTTGGTCCGGTTCGCCTGCAGGTGAGTGATGTCGAACGGTCTATCGCATTCTATGGTGACCTGATCGGCCTCACGTTAATTGGACAGACGGATCGCGTGGCGAAGATGGGTATGGAGGGATCCTCCGAACCACTCGTTGAACTCGTGGAGAAGAAGGGTGCTCGGCCGGTGCCTCCGCGTGGGGCGTTGGGACTCTATCATGTGGCGATTCTACTGCCCGATCGGAAATCCCTCGGTCGATTCATCCGGCACCTCGCGGAGAATGATGTGAGGCTGGGGATGGCCGACCACCTCGTGAGCGAAGCGATTTATCTGAACGACCCGGACGGGCTCGGACTGGAAATCTACACGGACAGGCCGCGCGAGACCTGGGGCACGACTGGACGAGAAATCCAAATGGCGACTGAACATCTCGATGTCCAGTCACTGCTGGAGGCTGCGGGGCCGGATGCCTGGACTGGGATGCCAACCGGCACGACGATCGGACACGTTCATCTGCACGTCGGGGACATTCCGACGGCAGCAGACTTCTATCACGAAGGGCTTGGCTTTGACAAAGTCGTCTGGAGTTATCCGGGCGCGCTCTTCATGTCGGCGGGAGGTTACCATCACCACCTCGGCACGAATGAATGGGCTCGCCACGCTCCACCCGCGTCTGATGACGATGCCCGGCTTTTAGACTGGACCATCGTTGTACCTACCGCGGACGATCTGACGGCCGTAGGCGCCAACCTGGAACGCCGTGGATACGGCGCGGCGACCTCTGGGTCGGCTGTTCAGACGGTCGATCCATGGGGGACGGGAGTGAGAATCGTACGCGATGATGTTTGACCCGTTGAGTGGGAGGTAGCAAGGGAAGTTCTCCGGATGTATCTCAAGAAGGGTTAGTTAGTGAATCTATCCATCGTTGATTTATCTACGGTTCCACCGAATGGTACGCGGCATGATGCTTTTCTCAACAGCATCGATCTCGCACAGCAGGCGGATGCCTGGGGTTACGACCGAATCTGGGTTGCCGAACACCATGGTGCGAAAGGCGTGGCCGGCCGGGCCCCCGAAGTCCTCATCGCAACACTGGCCGCGCACACGAAGCGCATTCGGCTCGGGTCGGGAAGTGTGCTACTCAATCACTACAGCCCGTTCAAAGTCGCCGAAGTGTTCGCCACGCTGAACGAGATCTATCCCGGCCGGATTGACCTCGGCGTGGGACGTGCGACGACGGGGCCGGTGACTGACCTGGCACTTCAGCAGGATCGGAGCAAGCGTTTCAATGCCGACTCTGATGCGCAGATCGTTGAGTTACTGGCGTGGCTCGAGCGTGACTTCCCCGCAGGACATCCGTTCAACGACCATCCCGTGTACACGATCGACTCGCTGCCACAACTTCATCTTCTCGGGTCGAGTCCGTGGAGCGCGTCAGCCGCGGCGCAGCTTGGATTGCGCTACGTATTCGCGGGCTTCATCAATCAGACGGGCACGCCATCAATTGTCGAAGCATACCGTGACAATTTCAAGCCGAGCTCCGGGCCCACGCGCGTAGACAAGCCCGAAACCATCCTCGCGGTGCACGTTGTCTGTGCCGACACCGAGGAGGAGGCCCGACGTCAGTTGGCGCCGGTGCACGTGATGTATCGAAATCTGTCGCGGGGGGACCTCAGCGCGTCGCTACCCTCACCCGATGATGCCGTGGATGAGCTTGGCGGGCTTCCGCCTGTATATCCCTATGAAAAGGGCTCGAGCATCCCGCCTCGTTTCATCGGTGGCGTGTATGACCAGGTGGCGGAACAGCTGAGCCAACTGTCCACCGACCTCAACCTGGACGGCATCATGATCCAGGACCTAATGACC
The DNA here is from genome assembly GCA_965653075.1 of uncultured bacterium. Lineage (GTDB taxonomy): Bacteria > Bacteroidota > Rhodothermia > Rhodothermales > CAZKDQ01 > CAZRTY01. The sequence continues at coordinate 4,396 of CBFGYX010000006.1, read as the reverse complement.
GACCATTCGGCCCGGCTTCGTTCCTACGAACTTCTATCACAGCTTATCTGACGGCGGCACTATTCCAAGGTCTCGCCTCAACTACCAACATCAGTCTAATGGCACAATCTATCGCCTCCAAACCGACTCACGCTGATATCCAGCGAAGCGATCGCACGGATCTTCTTCACATAACCCTATTCACCCTGCTTCGCGTCGGAGCCGGACTGCTGTTCGCCCAGCACGGGGCGATGAAGCTATTCGGTTCGTTCGGTGGCACCGCCGTCCCGTTGGTCTCGCAGATGGGACTCGCAGGCGTGCTCGAGCTGTTCGGCGGATTGATGCTGGCGTTCGGCATACTGACGCGGCCGGTAGCCGTCATTCAGGTCGCCCTCATGATCGCGGCGTATTTCATAGGCCATGCGTCGGCGGGACTTGCGCCTATCGTCAACGGCGGCGAACTCGCGCTGCTTTATGCTCTTGTGTTTGCCTTCATCGCCGTGGCCGGTCCGGGCAAATGGAGCCTCGACGGGTGGTTTCGCTTGAAAGGAAACCGGGCGCCATCGAATTGACTTGCCCGGACCGTTCGTCGCAGGTAGGGCTGGTCAGAAAATGCTGCGGCCGATGGACATGATGCCGCCGACGATGAGAACGAGTGTTACGACGACGCCAATCAGGCGGATGCTGTTAGCGCTTGTGGCGTCCGGCTTATTACGAGCGATGGAAGCAGAGGCATGAGCGACGGCAACGGCAGCAATCATGAGTACAAGGTGCCCGATGAGTGCTCCGTAGAACGGCATCAGGAAGACCAGAACGAGTCCGAGTAAAAGTTGCAGGTCAAGCACGCCCACGAATGCGGCCATGATGCCTTTACCCGGTCCGACCGGCTTCCTGGTAATCTGGCCGTAAAGGAAAGCAACGAGGGCAACGATGCCGACGAGCAGCACCAGATAGCGAACGCCCGAGTGGGCATGGAAAACCATATTGGTCATGGGACGGCGGTTTTACGGAGAAGGGGAGACTAAGTGCGGATGCACGACCGGCGATGCCGATGGCCGATAAGATAGGAATCGAGCGAGACGAAGCACTCGGCTTCGCCGCTGATTCGAGAGACATACATTCAATAGGAGAGAACGTTATGACAATCGAGATATACGCCGACATCGCGTGCCCCTGGTGCTACATCGGTGAGGCGCGCTTTTTTGAGGCCCTGGAGAAGTTTGAGCACCGCGACGACGTCGACGTCGTTTACCGGCCGTTTCAGCTCGATCCGAGTCTGCCGGACGAGCCGGTTCCGCTGAAGGAATCGCTGAGACAGAAGTTCGGCGAGCGCACCGACGCGACGCTGCGTCACACGGCATCGGCTGCCGGCAAAGAAGGGCTGACGCTCAACTGGGACGAAGCACTTGCCGTCAATACGATGAATGCGCATCGGCTATTGAGGCTGGCGTTGAATGAATACGATGCTGCGACCCAGCGGAAGGTAGCCACCAGGTTGTTCGAGGCGCACTTTACGCACGGTGTGAACGTGGCCGATACAGGTGCGCTCCAACAACTCGCTGTAGATTCAGGGATGGACGCAGAGCGCGTTGAAGCCTACCTGGCATCCGACGAAGGACGCGACGAGGTTGTTCAGGAAATCGCCCGCGCGCAGAGCATCGGCGTCCAGGCCGTGCCGACCTTCGTATTCAACGGGAAGTCGGCTGTGCAAGGTGCCCAACCCGCCGATGTTTTCGGAGAAGCACTGGCGACGATCTATGAGGAAGAGCGATGAGGTTAGTTATTAGTTATTAGTTGTCAGTTGTCAGTTGTCGGTTATCAGTGGTCGGTTATCGGTGCATGAGCTGACGGGCGCCTGCGAGTTGACTTCCGGCAGCTGCAACTTCGCCGCAGCTCGTCGCTCGCAGCTCACCGCTCAATGCACACAGCTCACCGCTCACCGCTCATCTCAAAAACGAGACCTGACCCATCGGGTGCAGCGTCGATGGTGATCGATTCACCATCCTCGATCCATCCCGATAAAATTTCTTCGGCGAGTTTGTTGGTGACTTCTCGCTGGATCACACGCTTGAGCGGCCGCGCGCCGAAGATCGGGTCGTAGCCACGCTCGGCAAGCCAGTCGCGCGCGTTGTTCGTGACCTCCAACGACAGGTTGTGATTCTTCAACGCGATGCGCTGTACGTGGCCAATCTGGATGTCGACGACGCCGCGGATCTGTTCACGACCAAGCGGCCGGAACATGACGACCTCGTCGATGCGGTTCAGGAATTCAGGCCGGAGTCGCTGCTTTAGCAGATTCGACAAATCCGCCTCAAGCCGCTCCTGAGCGCCCGGCGACATCTCGCCGGCCACCGCATCCATCCGTTCGCGGATGATCTCCGACCCCAGGTTCGAGGTCATGATGATGATCGTATTGCGGAAGTCGGCCACGCGGCCCTGGTTGTCGGTGAGCCGGCCGTCGTCAAGAACCTGCAACAGCGTGTTGAAGACTTCCGGATGCGCCTTCTCGATTTCGTCGAGCAGGACAACCGAATACGGTCTGCGGCGCACCATCTCAGTGAGTTGACCACCTTCCTCGTATCCGACGTAGCCGGGAGGTGCACCTACGAGGCGCGATACGGTATGGCGCTCCTGATACTCGCTCATGTCGATGCGTACCATGGCGCTTTCGTCGTTGAAGAGGAACGTCGCAAGAGCCTTGGCGAGTTCGGTTTTGCCGACACCCGTAGTCCCAAGGAAGATGAACGACCCGATCGGTCGGTGCTCTTCCTGAAGGCCGGCGCGCCCGCGACGTACCGCCGCGGATACCGCCTCGACGGCTGCGCGCTGTCCGACGACACGCTTCTCGAGTTCGTCTTCCATCCGCAGTAGCTTGGAGCGTTCGCTCTCAAGCATCCGCGAGACCGGAACGCCCGTCCAGCGCGAGACGATTTGCGCGATGTCCTCCGCATCGATTTCCTCCTTGAGAAGCGAACCGCGAGCCTGGATCTCGGCGAGCTCCTGCTGGTGGGCCTCGATCTCGTGCTCAAGTTCAGGGATGCGGCCATACCGGATTTCGGCCACGCCGCCGTAGTTACCTTCACGCTCAAGGTTCTCGGCCTCCACCTTTAGGCGATCGATTTCCTCTTTCGCCGAGCGGGTGGCCATAATCAGATCTTTCTCCTGCTGCCACCTGGCACGCAGTTCGGTCCGACGCGCCTCGAGGTTGGCGATCTCTTCGCCGATACGCTCGAGCTTCTCCGTAGCCTCGTCTCGCTTCACCGCCTCGCGTTCGATCTCCAGCTGGCGAATCTGCCGTTCGAGCTGGTCGAGCTCTTCCGGCATCGAGTCAATCTCGATCCGGAGACGTGCGGCGGATTCATCGATCAGGTCGATCGCCTTGTCGGGCAGAAATCGGTCCGTAATGTAGCGATGGCTCAGTTCGGCGGCAGCGACGATGGCATCGTCCTGAATCCGTACACCGTGGTGAACCTCGTATCGGTCCTTGATGCCGCGCAATATCGATATCGAGTCCTCTACAGACGGCTCTTCCACGAGCACCATCTGGAATCGCCGCTCCAGTGCTTTGTCCTTCTCAAAGTGCTTGCGATACTCGTCAAGCGTGGTGGCGCCGATGGCACGGAGCTCACCGCGTGCGAGGGCGGGCTTGAGGATATTGGCCGCATCCATAGCGCCTTCGGCCGCCCCGGCACCGACGAGCGTGTGAATCTCATCGATGAACAGGATGATCTCGCCGTCCGACTCGCTGACCTCCTTGACGACTGCTTTCAGTCGATCTTCGAACTCACCTCGATACTTTGCGCCGGCAATCAGCGCGCCCATATCGAGTGCAACGACGGTTTTGTCCTTCAAGCCCTCAGGCACGTCACCCTGTACGATCCGCGTGGCGAGCCCCTCAGCGATCGCCGTCTTGCCGACGCCCGGCTCGCCCACGAGAACAGGATTGTTCTTGGTACGCCGTGACAGGATCTGAAGCACACGCCGAATCTCCTCATCGCGTCCGATCACCGGATCGATTCCGCCGCGTCGAGCAAGTTCATTCAGGTCGCGCGCAAATCGTTTCAGCGATTCGTAGCGGCTCTCGGCGTGGGGGTCGGACGCGCGATGGGTACCTCGGACGTCGCGCAGAGCCTCGAGTATGGACTCTCGCGTTACGCCCTGTGTCTTGAGCGCTATCCCGGTTGCATCCGGCGACTCAGCGAGCGCAATCAACAGATGCTCGCTCGATATGTACTCGTCCTTTAGCAACTCGGCTTCAGCCAGTGCGCGGTCAAAGACCTTCTTCATCTCCTGGCCCACGTACTGGCCGCTCACGCTTGCGCCCGTCACAACGGGCAGTTTCTCCATCGCATCATCTGCCGCACGACCAAGCATCGCGGGGTCTGCGCCGAGGCGGCCGAGGATAGACGGCACGATG
>CBFGYX010000005.1:0-17332 GCA_965653075.1 uncultured bacterium | reverse complement strand
ATGACGTTGAGCGCGACATCCGCGCAGTCGTAGCGTCGGCACGGCATGCCTCGCAGCCGAGCGGGCAGCGCGTGACCGTGAAAGTGATCATCGAGACCGCGTTACTGACGGACGAGGAAAAAGTAGTGGCGTGTGTACTTGCACAAAACGCGGGCGCGGATTTTGTAAAGACCTCGACAGGATTCTCGAGCGGCGGAGCGACGATCGCCGATGTTGCGCTGATGCGACGCGTGGTTGGCGACCGAATGGGCGTCAAGGCATCCGGCGGCATCCGATCGACGGAAGACGCCGAGGCCATGATCAAGCACGGTGCGTCCCGGATTGGAGCCAGTGCATCCGTTGCGATCGTCAAGGGTTTAACGAGCGACGCCGACTACTGACGCTCGATATCAACATATTTCGGAGAGAAGGATGAAGTTCAGACTGGCAACTTTAGTGCTCGCAGCCGGCGCACTATTCCTTTCCGCATGCGCGACTGTGGGCGCGGTAGAGGAGGATGAGAGGGATGAGGACGTGCTGCCGACTCCGGTTGAAGTGCCCCTGTCTGAGGTCGAGGTATTTGATATCTCGCCTTACCGCGAGCACGAGCCGGTAGCCGAACAGATCGAGCACGACGTCCCGGATGTATTGATGGACGGCCGCATTCGTACGTCTGCCGTGCGTACGGCACCCGGCTTCCGCATCCAGATCTCATCGACGGTCGAGAAAGACGATGCCGTTGTTGCTGAAGAAGCTGCGCAGCAGTGGTGGCGCGGCGAAGACCGCACGGCAGTGGCCGGGCTTTCAGGCCAGGAGCTGCCGGTGTATATCGTTTATCGGCAGCCGTACTACCGCGTGCGCATCGGCAACTTTGCGTCAAGGGCCGAGGCCGAGCGCGCCGCCACCATCGTGCAGCGGCGCTTTCCCGGCTCGTTCATCGTGCCCGACACGGTCACGCTGTCAGGCGGCAATTAAGTACGGCGGCGCTCAACGTAGCGCTGATTCGAGCGTCGTTGCTGCATCCGTACTCTCGTCGCGGTACTTGATGATGACGGGTGCGTAGAGCGAGAGGCCATGCTCGGCAGCGAAGTCGCCATCGAGGCGCCGAGTGCCGGGTACAACTACGGCGCCTTCAGGAATCTCGAGGTCGCCGCCCGAGCTCCGGCCGATCATGCGCCCGTTCACAACGTCGTAAACACGCGACGCCGCCGTCAGCACAACACCAGGAGCGAGAACAGCATTACGCCGCACCACCCATCCCTCATAAATCCCGCAGCCGCCGCCGACGAACACGTTGTCTTCGATGACAACCGGCACCGCGCCGACGGGCTCGAGCACGCCACCGATCTGAGCCGCAGCGGAAAGGTGCACGTTCTTGCCGATCTGAGCGCAGCTTCCGACGAGCGCGTGCGAGTCGACCATTGATCCGGAGTCGACGTACGCGCCGACGTTTACGTACATCGGCGGCATGCAGACGACGCCCGGTGCAAGATATGATCCCGTGCGGATCGAGCTTCCTCCCGGCACCACACGAACCTGGCTCTCAACCGAAAGCGGCTTGAGCGGATAGGTGTCTTTGTCGAAGAAAGAAAGTGCATCGCCCGACATCGACTCCAGGTGGCCAAGTTTGAATCCGAGCAGAATGCCTTGCTTCACCCATGCATGGGCCGTCCAGCGGCCATCGTCATTTCGGCTTGCTGCGCGGATGGTGCCGTCGTTCAGGCCGTCGATAAGCGCAGACACCGCGCGGCGGCCGCGCGCCTCATCGATGTCGGTGGATGAGGCAAGTTCTTCGATTTCAGTACGTAATTCGGTCATGAATGAAATTAGATTCGGATGAAGTCGCGAATGTCAGGGTTCTTGCGGAGCAGTTCGAGGTCGTCGGCATCGGGACGCTGCGGCCGGTCGCGGTCGCAGGCGACGACGCACAGGAAGCCGAGCGCTTCGCCGCGATTCGCACGGAACTGGTGCCACGTCCGCGGTGCCACATAGACGGTGTCGAAGGTGTCGACGTCTTCAACATGATCGCCGAGCAACACCTTTCCGCGGCCCCGCAAAATCAGAACGGCGTGGACATGTTCGTGCCGCTCGAGCGTTGAATGTCCGCCGGGTGCCACCTCGAAGTAGCGGAGTTGAGTAGGCAGGCCATGCTCGTCACCGAACAGCACCTGCCGCGTGATGTCATGAAAGTGCGTTCCCGTTGGCTTGTACTGGAGCAGCTCCACGCCATTCCACCGATACTCGCCACCGGCATTGTCAAACTTGCGCACGCCGGAAAGTACTTGTCCGCGCGTGTCGAGGTTTTCTGTTTTGTCCATCATTCAGCGAGTAAGGCGTTTTCGGCAACGGCTTCCACGAAGCGGCGCGTCGCCTCGCCCAGATCCTCCTGCTTCAAGAGGCTGCCGCCAACGAGCAACGCGGAGTCGTTTCCATACCGCTGGATCGTGTGAGGCACATCATCAAGCGCGATGCCCCCGGCGGGGACGGGCAGCGAGGCCTTCAAGTCAAATATGGGCGCCATCATCGTGGCGGCAACCGTGCGGCATTCTTCGACCGAATAATCGAACCGACCCCCGGCGTTGACGAAGATGACGGCATCGGCGCCGAGCATCCGGAAGAGCGTCGACCACAGAACCTTGGGCGCAATCGACGCCACCGGAGAGAAGGAGGGATGCGTCAGGATGGCGAGGTCAGTTTCCCGACGAACACTGTGCAGGACGGGCAGGCCCGTTGTCATCGGTGCAAGCATAACCGCCTTAAGCCCCGCATCCCCGGCTGCCTCGCACCGGCGCCTCACCTCATCCGGCGATCCCGAAATGCTCGGGACGTACCAGATCGGGCGCCCTTGCCGAGCGGAAACATCCGCGGCAACCTCGGCGCAGCGCGTGATACGTTCCTCAAATGGTGCCGTGGGCTGATCAGCCAGGTAATGATCATCTTTAATGATGTCGATCCCGCTCTGGGCAAACGTTCGACAAAACTCTGCAAGCTGATCCGTGGATAACCCGACGGGCTTAAGCGCGGTGCAGGTTAGCGGACGACGCGGATAAGCAAACGCCTCCCTGATGCCTTCTGCACCGAACTTGGGACCCTCGAGGCGCTGCGCGAGCCCCCGCGACGGGACGAAGTCGATCAGCCGGATATTGGGATGAATCGAGACGTTACCGAAAACACGGTTGACGAGCTGAGCAACATTCTGGATGTCGTCATCCGGGAGATGAAGGGTAATGTCAACGGCGCCGTTCTCTGAAGGTCGGATGTCGTGGACCTCACCTGCGCGATCCGTCAACTCCACATATTTGCTGACGACTTCCCGCGGAGTTTCGAACGTCTGCTCGATGAGGAGATCAGAGGCGAGGGCGTCGATATCCGACGCGTCGACGCTCGTCAGCCTGTATGTAACTTCGGCGTGCCGCACGTGGGTAAAGTGGGGCGGTTCATTTTTATTAGGGCCGCCGCCAATACGATGCCGTATGGGGGGCGTTCCTGACGACCCGGTATCGCCGAATGCGCGCCCAGCGTCTGCCATGTTGCTTGCGACGAAAAAAGTAGTTGTGATCGGAGGCTCTTCCGGAATCGGCGAAGCCACGGCCAGGCTCGCGCTCGAGCACGGCGCGGACGTCGCGATCCTGAGCCAGAGCGAAGAAAATCTGCGGGAGGCCGCGCAGCGTCTGGGAACGGTCGAGACGTGTGCGATAGACGTCCGCGACGAACGCGCACTCGCTTATTGCATCGAGGGCATCGCGCCGTTCCATCACCTCGTGTTCACCGCTTCCGACCACACGTCTGCGCCGTTTATCGATACCGTACTGGCCGACGCCCAGAAAATGTTCAAGGTCAAATTCTGGGGCGCTTTTTCAGCCGCCCAGTCGGCCGCTTCGGTAATGCCCGAGGATGGCTCGATCACGCTCCTGTCGGGCATCGCGGCGCAAATGCCGGTGCCGGGCCTGAGCGTGGTCGCTGCGATGAACGGTGCGATCGAGGCGCTGGTTCGATCGCTCGCCGTTGAACTTAAACCCATACGGGTTAACGCCGTGGCTCCGGGTTATATCGACTCGCGCGGCGTCAGCGAAGAACTGGCACAGCGCCTGACCAGCACGCTGCCTGTTCAGCGCATCGGCAGGCCCGAGGATGCGGCCTCGGCCGTGATCTTCGCGATGACGAATCCTTACGTGACCGGCACAACTATCCGCGTCGATGGCGGTCGGAGCCTGGTGTAACACCTTACATGATGTCATGACACAACTCGAAAATAAAATGGATTGGACGCCGCTTCATGATCTCGGCCTCATTTACCTGTCGCTCACGCATGGTGCGGATGCCGAGCTCGAGCCGTCGGAGATGGAGGCCATGTCGATTAAACTGAGCGACTGGCAGCCCGAAGCCCAGCAATCACAGATCAGACGGGTCATGAACGACGTCCTGCTCGCGTACATGAGTCCGCACCGGGATGAATTGCTCGACACCGCAGTCGTATCTGTATACGACTCGATGGAGCGCAACCGGCGCGTGCGAGTGTTGAATGACCTTGCCGATATTGCCTCGGCCGATGGTATCATCGTAGGCGGTGAAATCAGCTTCATTCAGGATCTTGCCCGCCGCTGGAATGTCGACGGAGAATTAGGCTGATGACGTCGATGCCGGCCGTACAGCGGAGGATTCGAGGAGGCGGTGCGACGATTCAATTACCGCCGGCGTACTTGTCACGTTCGTCAACGGCCAATACCTTCGTCCTCCATCAGCATACCAAACCACAGCAGTCCAGATGCGGAAATCGTACCTCTTCATCATCGTATTCTGCCTCTTCGGCCTTACGTCGTGCCAGTGCTCAACGAAGCCGAACATCGGCCCGGTCGAGGATCCGTCGTCGGAGATGCCTGGAGATCCTGCCGTCGAACGTCCCGATCGATAGCCACATCCAGGGACTGACGGTGTACGATGCTCATCCCAGAGACCAAGATAGAGGAGGTACGCACGGCGTCCGACGTAGTCGATGTCGTGTCGAACTACGTCCAGCTCAAACGTAGCGGCACCAATTATTTTGGTCTGTGCCCATTTCATTCGGAGAAGACGCCGTCGTTCAGCGTCAATCCAAACATGGGCATTTTCAAGTGTTTCGGATGTGGCGCGGGCGGAGACGTCTTCAAGTTTGTGATGGACGTCGAGCACGTGGATTTTCCCGAGGCGGTTCGAATGCTGGCCGAGGAAGCCGGCATTGAGCTTCCGGAAGACGACGATGCCGGGCGGGCGGCGTCCTCCGAGGCCGAAACGCTCGAACATGCGCTTCGCTTGAGTGCGCGCTTTTTCTACCGCCGCCTCACGGACTCGAAAGAAGGGGAAGCAGCGCTCGAGTATGTTTTGGGGCGTGGGATTTCGCGCAGCTCGATCAAGCAGTTTGGGATCGGCTACGCACCTGATTCCTGGGACGCACTCTTAAAGCACGCCGAAGCGGAGCAGGTGAATCCGGCGGTGCTGGAGCGGGCAGGACTCGTCATCCCACGGAAGGAACGCGATGGCTGGTACGACCGCTTCCGCGGACGCATCATCTTCCCCATCTTCTCGCACAGTGGGAGGGTCGTTGGATTCGGCGGCCGGATCCTCGACCCGGATTCTGATCAGGCAAAGTACATCAACTCGCCCGAGACGCCGGTCTATCACAAGAGCGAGGTATTGTACGGGCTCTACCAGGCTCGGCGCACGATCCGCGAGCGGAAGGAAGTATATGTTGTCGAGGGATATACGGATGTCGTGGCGTTGCATCAGCACGGCATCCGGAATGTGGTGGCCACCTGCGGGACCTCCCTCACGCCCGATCACGTGCGGATCCTGAAGCGATACTGCGACGCCATCATTTTTCTCAACGACAGCGACACCGCCGGAGATGCCTCGAACATGCGGAGTATCGACCTGGCGCTTCGGCAGGGCCTCACCCCGTACGTCATTGAACTTCCTGCCGGCGAGGATCCGGCCGGGTTCGTCGAGAACCATGGCGGCGCCGAACTTGCCGCCTACCTCATCAATCCCAAGTACAAATGGACGTTCGTTCAGTACCACCTCATTCGGGCACAGAGTGATGGAGCGCTGGAATCGGTAGAAGGAGAACGGCAGACGTTCGAGAGTGTGCTCGAGCGCATCGCCATGCTTGATTCACGGTTCGAGCAGGAAACGTACTTGCATCAGATGGCCGAAGCGATCGGCATGCCGCTGGTGCATCTTCATGAGGAGTTCCGCAAGATCAGCCGGAAGCGCGGCCGCCAGACTCGTCAACCCCGGGAGGAGCCGCCGCCGCCGGTAGAACGCCCACCGAGCGAGGTGGCTGCGGATTCGGTTCCTGCGCAGCAATCAGATGTGCTGCCGGAGGAGATGCTCTTGATCCGCCTGATGCTGGAATTCGGGAGGCCACTCGTCGAGTATATCCTCGGCAATATGGCGCTGGACGAATTCTCTGAAGGTCTGGTTCAGCAGATCGTGACGGAGATCATCGCACAGTATGAGGTAGGCGAGATCGACCGCCGGCCGTTCGTAGATGGAACGCACGGCGCCGCCGTGCAATCGCTCGTCACCGAGGCCCTGGTCGACCGCCACGCGCCGTCAGAGAACTGGCAGCGGCACCTCAACGTGAATGTCCCGCGGATGAACGACGAACCAAAAGAAGCCGCGGCCGATGCGATGATGTTGCTCAAACTCGACCGCATCGATGCATCGATCCAGCGCGTTAAGCAACGGCACGATGCGAAGGAGGCGGCCGGCGACGATGTAAGGGCTGAATTGGAGGAGATCATGGCCCTCCGCCGGTTGCGAACGCAGGTCGAGCACCGCGAATTCCTCACATGGAGCGGAGTCGAGCCGTGAGCGAACGTCTGATCCCCGATACCGACGATCATGGACACCAACATGCCGTGTTTACGGCGACCTCACCGCGCCTCGTCCCGTCGGATTCACCGCTCGATCATCCCCATCTGTACTTCAACCGCGAGCTTAGCTGGCTCGATTTCAACTGGCGCGTGCTGTCCCAGGCCGTTGACGAGTTCAACCCGGTCCTTGAGCGCGCCCGCTTTCTGGCCATCACGTCGACGAATCTCGACGAGTTTTTCCGCAAGCGCGTCGGCGGGCTCAAACGTCAGGCAGCAGCAGGCGTCCAGACGCTATCGCCTGACGGCCGAACGCCGACTGAGCAGCTCTCGCTCATTCGGCGTGCTGTTGTTCCGTTCTACGCCACGATGGGCCGGGTCTGGCGGGATGCAATTCATCCGGCGTTACGCGAGATTGGCATCGTTATCCGCAGTTACCACGAGCTGTCTGCGGATGAGCGCAACGAATGCGACGTCTACTTCCGCGATTCCATTTTCCCGATTCTCACGCCGCTGGCCGTCGATCCGGGCCATCCCTTTCCATTCATCTCTAACCTGAGCCTGTCGCTTGCCGTGCAGCTTCGTCATCCGACGAGAGGCACCGAGCATTTTGCGAGGCTGAAGGTGCCTACCCGGCGCGGACGGTGGCTCCAGCTGAAGCATTCAGGCCAGTACGTACCGATCGAGCAGATTATCGCCGCTAATGCCCACGAGCTGTTTCGTGGGATGATCGTCGAGAGCGTTCACCCGTTTCGCATTTCTCGTAATGCGGATGTCAGCCGGAGCGAGGAAGAGGCCGATGATCTGCTCGAGATGATCTCTGAAGAACTTCGTGAGCGCCGTTTTGCGCCGGTCGTCCGTCTCGAGGCCGATGTGGGCATGCCGGAGCCGGTCCGCAGCCTGCTGATGCGAGAGCTCTCGCTGACCAACGACGACGTCTATCTAACGGATGGCATGCTCGACTACGATCATCTGACGGAATTCGCCAACCTCAACATCCCGGCGCATCGGTTTGAACCCTGGCAGGCGCTCACGCCGATCGAACTTCTCCACGAAGGAGAATCGACCGATCGCACCGACATGTTCACCGTCTTGCGGCAGCGCGATCTCCTGGTGCACCATCCGTATGAGTCATTCCGCGCCAGTACGCAGCGATTCATCGAGGAAGCCGCCGAGGACCCTTCTGTTCTCGCCATCAAGCAGACGCTTTACCGGACGTCCGATGAATCACCCGTGGTAAAGGCGCTCATCCGCGCTGCCGAGGCGGGCAAGGAGGTGGCGGTGCTTGTGGAGGTGAAGGCGCGGTTCGATGAGCAGAACAACATGGAGTGGGGACAGGTGCTCGAACGATCGGGCGTGCACGTGACCTACGGCCTGGTCGGTTTGAAAACGCACTGCAAGACGACCCTTGTCATCCGTGAAGAAGAGGAAGGCCCGCGTGCATACTGCCACATCGGAACCGGCAACTACAATCCGATCACGGCGCGTCTCTATACGGATCTCGGTTACTTTACGGCAAAGCAGGATGTAGGCACCGACCTCATCAACCTGTTTCATTTCATCACCGGGTACGCACCGCAGCAGGAATATGAGTCGCTCATCGTCGCCCCGCGCGACATGCGGAGCCGTTTCGAGGAGCTCGTACGCATCGAGATTGCCAATCAGAAGGCGCACGGCAACGGACGCATTATCGCCAAGATGAACGCCCTTGACGATGTTGGGATGATTCAGGAGCTCTACCGCGCATCGCAGGCCGGTGTCGCGATTGAGCTCATCGTGCGAGGCCATTGCCGACTACGCCCCGGCGTCCCCGGTTTCAGCGAAAGCATCCACGTACGGTCGATCGTAGGCCGTTACCTCGAGCACAGCCGCATCTATTACTTTCACAACAACGGCCAACCGAAGCTCTTCCTGGGCAGCGCCGACTGGCAGCGCCGCAATCTCGACGACCGTGTGGAATGTCTTGTTGGGATTGAGGATGTGCGGCTGAAGGATCAGTTGATGCATATCCTCAACGCATCGCTGCGCGACAGCCGTTCGGCATGGGCGCTGGGCACGGATGGCGTATACCGGCGCACCGCCGTCAGGCACGATTATCAGCAGGAGCTGATGGAGGCGGCGCGTCGACGAGCGCTCGAGGCCGAAGAGGAGTAAGAGGTCGACTGACGGTGCGTCGCCAGGACGACGCCTGAGCCAAACGCAAAAAGGGGCCCCGCAGCGATTGCCACGGGAGCCCCTTTCAACGATGCATCAGGTCGCGCGACCGTCATTCGTCGCTGCGAACAGCGCTCATCTGCTCCTTACGCGGTTGCCAGCTCGTTTTCATGTTGGCTGCAATGATACCCGCTGCAACGAGAACAGCGCCAATTACGGCGGTAGCCGTGAAGAAGACATTGTAGTACGTGCTGAGCGAGATCTCGCGGTAAAGAAAGAAGGCCGATGACAGCAATATCATCGTGCCCATGACGACGAGCATCCAGTTAAGGGTGCGCTCGTTGGTTTGGTTGTCGTGCTTACTCATATCTATATAGCGGCCGCAGCCGTATTCGTTCGAGGTTACGGCGCCATAACCAACGGTAGCAGTGCCACGATCCACACGAAAAAGCCACGTGGATACTGCGTTGCAAACCCGGATCTTAGTTACTGATCCGTTCCAGCCCCGCGCGGCTCTAAGAGTCGGTCAGCGGGCACAAGTCTATTGAGCTATCAGACATGCGTTCGTCGCTGACGTCCGTCGGTACGTTATTTACCATCGGGTTGTCCGTCCTCCTTGCTGCGTGCTCGGGCGACAACAGAGCCGACACGATCGAAGACCCGGGTCATCGGGTATACGCGCAGTATTGCACGGTTTGCCACCAGCCCGACGGCTCGGGAATCAGCCGTCTATATCCGCCGCTAAGCCAGACGGAGTGGGTAGAGGGCGACCCAGGGCGACTCATCCGGTTATTGCTGTACGGATTGTCCGGCCCCGTCACCGTCAAAGGCGTGGAATACAATGGGCTGATGCCGTCTCACCTGCATCTGTCGGACGAGCAGGTGGCGGACGTCCTGACGTTCATCCGAAGCAACTTCGGAAACGACGCCGACAGTATCAGGGCCGAAGACGTTGAACGTGTTCGCCAAGCAACTGGTCGCCGCGCGCCCTGGCGCGCCGAGGAGCTGGAAGCAGCAACCGGGATTCCCCGATAGATTCGCGGTAAGGCGGCTCCTCAACAATGTGCTTGCGGTGACGGCATCGCAAGCAGCATGACGACAACCTGCACTACTGCATATTGCTGCCCAGCATCTGTGGCGGCTGGCCTTCGATCCGGCGGAGCCCATCATTGTCCGACACCATGGCGGCCAGTCGATCGAAAGGCCGCGACTGCCAGATCTGCGCATGCGTCCGGATGACGTGATACTGGATCTGCCGGTAGTGCGACGGATTGTTTTCAGCCATCGTCCGGAACCGGTCGCGCAGCCGGATTAGCCGTGCTCGGTTCTCGTTGGTGAAGCCGAAGTTGGCTACATCGTGGACAAGCGCCTCGTATTGCCGGTCGTACATCGTCACCTCCTCAGGCGCGGGTGCGCCCAGCGCGTTGCGGTCGTAGACGAAAGACTCCGTACGGTTGACGATATCGCGACCGTTCCGCTCAAGCGCATCCATGGCGCCGATGGGTAGGAAGAAGCGTACCGGCACATTGTCCGACGTCGCGGTAAAGCGGACGTCGCCGCCGGGCGGCAACCCTGTTTCCTCGAAGGCAGGAAGCTGGATGTGCGGGTTCAGATCACGAATCTGGTTGTAAAGGCGGGAGGGGAGGTCTCGCGTTGACGCTATCCTCCGGTTCGTGGCCATGAACGTGGCATCGTTCTCGAGCAGATCGATGACCTCGCTCAGATAAATGCTCGCGCCCGGTTGCAACACGACCCGCTCGGCGAGGAACGTCTGCAGTGTGTCGATCGGCGTTTCCTCGGTGGCCTTCAGCGCGCCGTAGTTCGACGGCACGTAACCACGCGAATACGTCTTAAACGACGTGCCTTGCGAGACCGTGTCGAACCCTTCGGTTACGGCCCACAGATAGGCATCGGCCACACTGGTCGAACTCGACACGCTGGGGATATTGTCGAGGAACGTGCGGTAAACCATGAAGATGTTGCCGGGACCGGTGTGATAGGCCGAAATACCAGGGATCTCGTGGCCCACCGCGTTGATGTAGCCTTTCAGTGTAGCGAATGCCGGCTCGAGCGTGAGCAGCGGATGCCATTCCTCGAACACCTGCACACTGCTGCCTGATGCCGTGCGCAGCGTATAGTGGTGGATTCCGTTCTGCCGCAACAGGTACGGCATCATCTGATAGCGACTACGCGCGCCAACCGACGAGATGAGCCGGTCCTGGTTGAACGTCTCGACGGTCGGGATTTGCGTGGCGAGGAGGCTCAAGCCAAGGCGGCGCG
Source organism: uncultured bacterium (assembly GCA_965653075.1). Classification (GTDB taxonomy): domain Bacteria; phylum Bacteroidota; class Rhodothermia; order Rhodothermales; family CAZKDQ01; genus CAZRTY01. The sequence goes on along the minus strand of CBFGYX010000005.1, from coordinate 6,068 downwards.
CCAGATTGAGCTCATGCTCGATGAATGGAGCGTTACGTTCACGCGCCTCGCGGATCTGGTCGGCACGGCCCCAGCGCACGACCACGCTGCCGCGCGGAATGCCGCGACCCTGCCACTTCGAGACAAGTCGGTTCGTCTCCGATCGCCGAATGTTATCGATGGCACCCCAGTTGACGGACCCTGTCGTCTGGTATTCCATCCGCTGCGCGGTCAGTTCGGCGACTTCCAGCGTTTCGTTGGTTCGTCCGTCGAGTACACGGATGGTGAAGTTGTCGTCGACGCCCTGGCGCTGGACGTACATATCGAGCAGTTCACGGAACTGGCCGATCATCCGTCTCTGAACGTCATCTTCGCCGTTGGCGAGAATGGCGCCGTCGAGGTACGGGCTGAAGAGGACATCCGGATGGATATCCATCTCAGCAAATACGAGTGAGATGTCCTCCATCTCAAGGACTTCGGGTGCCTCTGCAACTGCGGCAACACGACCCGGCGTCTCGCGAAAACGGTCGAGGAGGTTCTTGGCGACGGAGTCGAACCGCCCGAGCGCGACTAACGCAAGTACGATCACGCCGATGGCGGCAAACGAAGCCACAGTGGCCCGCCGACCGCTCAGCGTGACACGCTTCTTCCGGCGTGCCGGGTGCTGTTCGCCCGCTCCTTCCTGAACCCGACCCGTTTTCGACTCCATATCCCGCGACGCTTCGTTCAAAGGATTACTCCGGCTTGCAATGCATCAGTAGTGAGGTCGTGCCGAGCCGACGTTGACGTAGGCGTAATAACTCGCAAACCCGAAAACGGCAGTCTCACCACGATGTGTCTGAATTATGTAACGGAGTGATGTTCTGCATGTTCTGCGCAATCCAGGTCTCGGCGCGGAATTTCCCGGCTTGAGCCGCCGACAGTGAATTTGCTGCGTCATACGACGTCGAGCAGAGATATCCGATCAGATTGATTCCTGGAGCCGATCGGCAACGATAAAACAGTCTCGTTTTCGAGTCTCAGTGCACCTGTCACAAACGAACCCATCGCTCCGCCATCCAACTCGGCTTGCAGTTCGTGTTTGATCGTGCGATTACCCCACAGAGGATCGCTCGTCGAGGACCCATGGATGACGCGGACGGACGACCGGCCTCGTGCGTGAGCTACCCGAACAACGGAGTGAACGAGGCGAATGGCTTCATCGACCGTTGCGCCGTGGAGATCAAGAGTGACGGAACTCCCGTTATCAGTTACCGAGGGGCGGGCCATCGATTTAGGAATGGAAAATTAGTACGAGCGTTGATTACGGCAGCGTGTCGGCAGGGGCGGAAGTCTCCGGCTCGGAAGGCGGATCAATATCAATTTCGACGTCCGGCTCCTCGATCTGCTCGGTTGGATCGGTTATCTGGATGTCGACTCCGTCGCCCTTGTCCATGTTCGGCCAGACGAAGAAGATGAAAATGACGACGATTACGGCGACGGCGACAGCGACGGCGACGATGATCGCAGAGGATTTCTTGTCCGGATCGGCCATGACTAAGACGAGCTATGGTTTGGGAAGGTGGACGGCTTGAGACCTGGAAAGATAGCCGTCTACGGGCGCAGGAAATCAACGGAAGCGGTACAAATCACAAGCGGCAAAAATCAGTAGAGCCGAGCTTCGCGTTGAAAATAAGGGTCTGACAGAAAACGCGACCAGTTAATAAACACGACCGAGTATCAGCCTTGGGTCGGGATATAATTCGCGGGCTGTCGCTCGATCCTCCGTCCTCACGACGCCCGGCAGATCGATCTTTGTGGGTCGGCGGGTGGAAAGTTGCGCGTGGAGGTGAGGCACCCAGCCGCCGTTTTCGGATTCCTTCCCCACAAAACCGATTACGTCGCCCGGCTCGATAGCCTGCTCTTTCCGAACGTATGTCAGCGATCCGGTAGACAGGTGTCCATAGAGCATCCAGATCGGGCGTCCATCCCAGACGTGTTCGGTGATGATCGTCGGGCCATAATCTTTCCGGCCGCGATTGTCGGCCAGTCCGTATACGCGGCCCGGTGCTACGGCAAGTACCGGCGTACCGGCGGGTACCCAGAAGTCGATGCCCATGTGGAGCGTGCGGCCGTCTGCGTAAAGCGGCCCGGCATACATGCCCTGCGAGCGCTCCTCCTCATATCCGCCGACGGCCGGCATCATGCCGAGAATCACCTGCGGATCATATCCCTCGCGTAAATCGATCGTCTGAAAAGGCCCATCCAAATCGATGATCGGCACGTGCGCATCACTTCCCGCACCCGATCGGTCATCCCGGATCATTCTCCCGCGAGGATCACGTTATCGCGCCCGAACACATTAGCCGCCTCTTTCAAAAGCTCCGGCGTCGGATCGATCACGAATTTGCGGGCGTGCAGCCTGGCTGAGTCGGGCAGATCGTCAGCCACGACGTCGAAGTAGAGCTTGCACTGGCCGCGGTTGTCGTCGCAGGTCTGGATGAAGGAGCGGAGTGGCTCCGGCTTCATACGGTCGATGTCTACGCGCAGCGTAATCGACTTGACGAGCTGCTCGCGAACCTTCCACATCGGCATGATATCCTGCACGATGACCTTAACCGATCCGCCCCGGAGTTCGGTTTCTCCGCGCGCAAGCACAATCTCATCGGGCACCAGATAATTCTGCACCTTGTCGAAGGTCGACGAGAAGCAGATCAATTCACCCTGACCCGTGAAATCTTCCAGAGTCACGAATGCGATCGGCTTGCCCGTGCGGGTCGTCCGACGGCTGACATCCGTGATGATCCCACAGAATGAATGGACGGGACCGCGGCCTCGGCCGTTCTGGCGCCTGTCGGACGCATCCTCCGACTCGTCGATGCCGAGGTCATCCGGCTTACCCAATTCGCCCGTCGAAAAAGCGCGGATCTCCGGCTGATAGGCGTCGAGCGGATGGCCGCTGACATATACGCCGATCAGATCCCGCTCCTGCTTCAGCATTTGCGCCTTCGTCCATTTGTCGGCCATCGGCAGCGTCGGCTCCATCGTCGCGGCCCCATCGCCGGACGATCCGAAGAGCGAGTTCTGGCCCGCCAGCTTGTCAGCCTGGATGCGCTGCGCGTACTGAACGGCGGTGTCGAGCGCGGCGACATGCTGAGCGCGGTGTCCTTCCAGTTCATCGAGTGCGCCAACGCCCGCCAGGCATTCGAGCGCCTTCTTGTTGACAATGCGCAGGTCGAGATTCTTGACGAGCTCGTAGAGTGTACGGGGCGGACCGTGTTTCTCGCGTGCGGAGATGATCGCTTCGATAGCGCTGCGTCCCACGCCTTTGATAGCGCCGAGACCGAAGCGGATCTTGCCGTCTTCAACCGAGAAGTTCGCCTGACTGCCATTGACCGACGGCGGAAGCATCTCGATGCCCTTTCGCCGCGCCTCCTCGAGGACGACCGCGAGCTTCTTCGAGTCGTTCATCTCGTTGGTCATTGCCGCGGCCATGAACTCCGCCGGGTAGTTGGCCTTCAGGTAGGCCGTCTGATAGGCCACCACCGAGTAGGCGGCCGAGTGGCTCTTGTTGAAGCCGTATCCGGCGAAGGCGGCCATCGTGTCGAAGACCTTGTTCGCATGCTTCTCGTCGACGCCACGTTCTACGGCTCCTTCCACGAAAATGGAACGCTGGCGCGCCATCTCCTCGGGATCCTTCTTACCCATCGCCCGCCGCAGAATGTCGGCGCCTCCGAGCGTATAACCGCCCATCACCTGCGCCATCTGCATCACCTGCTCCTGATACACCGGGATGCCATACGTGGGCTTCAGTATATCTTCGAGCATCGGGTGCCAGTAGTCGACCTTCTCGCGGCCGTGCTTCCGGTTGATGTAATCAGGGATGTACTGCATCGGCCCCGGCCGGTAGAGCGCGTTCATCGCAATCAGATCATCGAGCGATGTCGGCTTCAGCTTCCGCAGCCACTCGCGCATGCCCGACGATTCAAACTGGAAGACGGCAACGGTTTCGGCTTCCTGGAAGAGCTGGAACGTCTTCTCGTCATCCAGAGGAATCGCGTCGAGATCAATCTCGACGCCGTGGTTCTCGCGGATTAGCTCCAGCGCGTCGTTCAGTACCGTGAGCGTCTTCAGGCCGAGGAAGTCCATCTTCAACAGCCCGAAGTTCTCTACCCACTTGCCGTCGTACTGCGTGGTGACGACTTCGTCGTTCTTGCTTTTGGCCACCGCCACCGGCACGTAATCGCTCACGTTGCCGGGTGCGATGATCACGCCGGCGGCATGGACGCCGGTGTGGCGCGCCGAGCCCTCGAGCACCTGCGCGTAGTGGAGGAGCTTCTGGATCTGCGGATCGGACTCCTTCTTCAGCGCTCTGAACTCCGGCACCTCATCCGCCGCCTTCTGAAGCGAAACACTTGGCCCATCCGGGATGAGCTTCGCGATCCTGTCGGCCTCGCTGAGCGGCAGGTCGAGCACGCGCGCCACATCCCGTATGACCGACTTCGCGCCCATCGTTCCAAACGTGATGATCTGGCATACGTTGTCGCGGCCGTACTTCTTGACCACGTAGTCGATGACCTTCGAGCGCCCCCGGTCGTCGAAGTCGATGTCGATATCAGGCATCGACACGCGCTCCGGGTTGAGGAAGCGTTCGAAGAGGAGGTCGTAGCGCAGCGGATCGATATTGGTGATGCCGAGGCAGTAGGCAACGGCGCTCCCCGCGGCCGAGCCGCGGCCCGGGCCCACGCGCACACTGAGATCCCGTGCGACCGAGGTGAAGTCCTGCACAATCAAAAAGTAGCCCGCATATCCCATCTCCTTGATGATGGCCAGCTCATGATCGAGCCGTTCGGCCACCGTCTGAGACAGCTCGGGATATCGCATCCGCGCACGTTCGTAGACGAGGTGCCTCAGGTAGGCGTCCATATCGTTGCCGAACTGCTGCGGGATCGGGTAATGCGGCATGAGCAGCTTACCCGTCGACAGCTCGATTGCGCACTTGTCGACGATCTCCTGCGTGTTGGCGAGTGCCGAGTCGCGCATCATGGGGTCAAGATCCCGCAGCGACATCCGCATCTGGTCGACGTCCTTCAGGTAAAACTGATCGCCGTCGAATCGCATCCGGTTCGGGTCGTTCAGCTCTTTGCCCGTTTGCAGGCAGAGCAAGACGTCCTGCGCGGCGGCGTCTTCCTGGTTGACGTAGTGAACATCGTTGGAGGCGATGACCTTGACGTCGTATTCCTTCGCCCACTTCTGCAGAACATGATTGCACGTCTGCTGATCGCCGATGCCGTGATCTTGGATCTCGATGTAGTAGTCGTCGCCAAAGATGCCGAGCCACTTTTCGAACACCTTCCGGGCGGCCTCTTCACCTTTGTGCAGAATCGTCTGCAACACTTCGCCTTGAAGGCAGCATGTGGTGGCCACGAGGCCGTCGCTGTACTTCTCCAGCGTCTCAAGGTCAAGACGCGGCTTGTAGTAGTAGCCGTGCATGTACGACAGCGACGACAGCTTCATCAGGTTACGATAGCCGGTCTCGTTCTTGGCCAGCAGCACCTGGTGATAACGCGTACGGTCGCTGCGGTCGTCCATACCCGCCGGTGTGATATAGAACTCACACCCAATGATCGGCCGGACGCCCGCCTTGCGCGCCGAGTGGTAGAACTCGGGCACGCCGAATAAATTGCCGTGGTCGGTGATGGCGATGGCCGGCATCTCGAGCTCGGCCGCGCGCGCTACGAGCTGATTGATACGTGCTGCACCGTCGAGAAGCGAGTACTGGGTGTGGACGTGCAGGTGACTAAACTGAGGCATGAACAATCGAAAGGGTCATCGGTCCAACGGCACCACTTCGGGCGGTGGTTGAGAACGCCGCTGATAAGATCGTCGCTGTTAAGAACGTTATCGTCCGGCGGGGGATCAACGCCGCCCTCGGTATTCACTGAATGACGTTCTGCTCGACACGTTTCTTCCTGCATGACCTCAGCTCACTCGGCGGCCGCGACGTCCGTCATCTATCTCGACCGTCACCACCTCAACGACACGTTATTCCTGCGCGCCATGGCTCACGCCGTCGCCAGGAGGCCGCGAGACTGGCAAACGATCCTTGT
>CBFGYX010000004.1:0-18389 GCA_965653075.1 uncultured bacterium | reverse complement strand
AATCCGCGAGTCCTGAAAGCATCAACTTCACGAAAGGCATCGAACTGCTGCATTACTTGTTCTCGCGGATCGGATGTGATGATGCCGAGGCAGCGCCGAAAGATCTCGCCTCAATCCTAACCGCCGATAGCTCGGCACAGACGAGAGCCTCCGAGCTCCTGGCCGGCCGGCTTGCAGATCCAGCCTCCGACACTTCCGTAGACCCAACATTAGTCAAGTAACCTCCGGTACGTCGGCTCTGCTTGACGCCTGTGTACGAAGGATGCCGCCATGAATGAAGTTGTACGCATCGGTACCCGATCGAGCAAACTGGCCCTCTGGCAGGCGCATCATGTTCGGGATGCCCTGGCCGACGCCGGATACCAGACCGACGTCATCACCATATCCACCAAAGGCGACGAGATTCTCGACGTCCCGCTTGCCGAGATCGGCGACAAGGCGCTCTTCACGAAGGAGCTCGACCTCGCCATGCTCGACGGCCGTATCGACCTGGCCGTCCACTCGCTGAAGGACCTCCCGACAACGCTCCCCGACGGACTCGAACTCGCCGCCGTTACCAAACGAGAAGATGCCGGCGATGCATTTGTGGCGCACCCGGATTTTGAGGGAGGCCTCGACGATTTGCCGCAGGGTGCGACGATTGCAACGTCATCACTTCGGCGGCGGGCTCATCTTAAAGCGTGGCGCGCGGATCTGAACGTGGTGCCCGTCCGAGGAAACATCGGCACCCGACTTCAGAAGCTCGACGAAAGCAACTGGCACGGTATGATTCTGGCGTCGGCCGGACTCATCCGCCTCGGCCTGGTCGACAGAATCCGGCAGACCGTGCCGCAAGAAGTCATGATACCGGCCGTGGGTCAGGGAGCGCTCGGCATTGTTGCAAGGCAAGGGGATGAGCGAATCCGTACGATGCTCCGCCAGAGGCTGCATCACGAAGAGACGTACGACTGCGTCACGGCTGAGCGGGCCTTCTTGAGAACACTCGAGGGCGGATGCTCGGTGCCGATAGGGGCGCATGCACGAGCCGATGAGAAATCGATCCGGCTCGTCGGATCCGTAGCTTCGCTCGACGGCACGCAACAGTTTCGTGACGAGAGGAAAGGAAGTCGGGCATCCGCCGATATTATGGGAACCACCTTAGCAACAGAATTGCTTCAACAAGGAGCCGACGGGCTTCTGGCCACCTTTCGCGCTTCCAGGCGCTAATCATATGGAGCTGAATATTCGACCAGTCTGGCTGCTTCGCGAAGCGCTTCCAGACGATCCGTACGAAGCCCGACTGCGAGACATCGGGTTCCAGCCGTTTTCGATCCCGGTTCTCGATTATCGGTCGATCAACGAAGACAGGTGTGCGCAGCGTTTGGCGCACCCCGAGCGCTACGGCGGGCTTCTCATTACGAGTCCACGCGCCGTTCGCATCGTTCAGCGCTCTCTGGAGAACCTCGCGCTGGATGTCGCCGAGAAGTGGTTGAAGCGGCCCGTGTACACCGTAGGGCCGCGAACGGCCGACGATCTGCGGCGCATCGGCTTTGAGCCCGTCGGCGAGGAAACGGGAATAGGACGCGAGCTGGCCCCGTTTATCCGCGATCACTACCTCGCCGTTCTGCCGCTTCTCTTTCTGTCGGGAAATCGCCGGCGCCCTGAGTTGCCGGCCGCGCTCGACGACTATGGCATCGCGTTCGATGAGGTGACGATTTATCGGACGATCTTGCGCGACTTCACCCGGCCGGAAGCTGATCCCGAGTGGATCGTGTTCTTCAGCCCGTCCGGCGTGGATTCGTTCCTGCGGCAGGAGACGATCCCCCCGGGCGCAAATCTCATGGCGATCGGTCCCACGACGGCGGCGGCTCTGCGAGACGTAGGCCTCGACGTAACGTCAATCGCGGAGGCACCCACGCCCGAAGCGGTCGAAGAGGCGATGGCCGCACTTACCGGTTCGCGCTGACGCGCATCACGTCCGCAAACGCGGCCGTAGCCTGAGTAGGGTCGTCGGCTGTGGTCACGGCCGTCATCACAGCTACGCCGTGGGCGCCGGCGTCCAGCACTTCACGCGTCCGTTCGGGCGTAATGCCTGCAATGGCGATCACGGGGATCGATACGGCTTCAACGGCTCGCCGCAGGCCTTCAATCCCTTTGACGGAGGCGGGGTTGGACTTGCTGCCGGTGTTATAAACGGGGCCGAATCCGACGTACGTCGCACCTTCACGTTCGGCTTGTCGTACCTGCTCCGTTGTCGTTGCCGTTGCACCGATGATCGCATCGGGTCCGAGGACCTTCCGCGCGAGCGCAATCGGATAATCGGCTTGCCCGAGATGCACCCCGCTCACGCCCTCGATCAACGCGAGATCCACCCGATCATTGACGATGAGCGGGACGTTGGCGGCTGCGCAGACCTCAACAATTCCCTCAACCTGAACGATTAAGTGCCGCACGCTGCCGAACTTCTGCCGGAACTGAATCACATCGGCACCTCCAGCAACGGCGAGGCGGGCAAGCTCAGCGTGCGAATGGCGTTGCTGGAAGAAGAAATCAGTAAGAACGTGTAGCCGTCCGATCGGCATAGCCTGCAATGGCGATCACGGGGATCGATACGGCTTCAACGGCTCGCCTCAGGCCTTCAATCCCTTTGACGGAGGCGGGGTTGGACTTGCTGCCGGTGTGATAAACGGGACCGAATCCAACGTACGTCGCACCTTCACGTTCGGCTTGTCGTACCTGCTCCGTTGTCGTTGCCGTTGCACCGATGATCGCATCGGGTCCGAGGACCTTCCGCGCGAGCGCAATCGGATAATCGGCTTGCCCGAGATGCACCCCGCTCACGCCCTCGATCAACGCGAGATCCACCCGATCATTGACGATGAGCGGGACGTTGGCGGCTGCGCAGACCTCAACAATTCCCTCAACCTGAACGATTAAGTGCCGCACGCTGCCGAACTTCTGCCGGAACTGAATCACATCGGCACCTCCAGCAACGGCGAGGCGGGCAAGCTCAGCGTGCGAATGGCGTTGCTGGAAGAAGAAATCAGTAAGAACGTGTAGCCGTCCGATCGGCATAGCCTGCAAGACTTGGATAACAGAAGGGTGCGAGCCTCGAAGGTATGAATTCAGCTGACCTTGGGCAGCATGCTCAATCGATCTTTCAAGCGGCGATCAAACGAGTACGTCCGAACTCGTTGATGCGGCAGTCCGGCGTCCGCGCGTTGATCCTGGACGCCGTGCGAGATGCAAACCGCGTTGTTATTGTGGGATTTGGGAAAGCGGCTGCAGCAATGGCGTGTGGTCTGGAGTCCATCGACGAGTTGACGATCGATTGCGGATCGGTCATCGTGCCGGCAGCTTATCTCCGAAACCTGCCTGCTGAGCATCAGCCCCGGTCGATCGAATTGCTGCCCGGCGGCCATCCGCACCCGACCAGCGACAGCGTTGCGTCTGCGCGCAAGCTCATGGGCCTGGCATCATCTGCTGAGGAAGACGATGTCGTAATTGTGCTGATATCAGGTGGCGGCTCGGCGCTCTTCGCTGTTTTTGCGGACGGTATTTCACTCGATGATGCGCTTCATCTGAACGAGCTTCTCCTCGCGTCCGGCGCTTCTATCGATGAGATTAATGCGGTTCGAAAGCACATCTCGAGCGTGAGCGGCGGACGACTTGCCGCGGCGATTCACCCCGGCAGATCGATCTCGCTGGCGATTTCGGATGTGCGAGGCGACGACCCTTCCGTGATCGCGAGCGGGCCCACCGTCGCCGATTCATCGACCTATCAGGATGCGATTAACGTCATCGATAAATATCGGCTTCGGCGTGCCCTTCCCGCGTCCGTGCTTGCACACCTGCAGTGCGGTTTGAGACGCGATTTATCGGAGACGCTCAAGCCCGGGGATCCCCGCCTTCGCCGCGCATCGTATCGCATGATCGCGACGAACCGCGATGCGCTCGACGCCGCCGCGGACGAGGCTACGGCTCTGGGATATGACGTCATCCTCGAGCCGGATTCGCTGGTGGGGGAGGCGTCCGATGCCGGCCGTGAAATCGGGCGCCGACTGGCCGGACTTCAGGTGGACAAGCCGACGTGCCTGCTCATGGGCGGCGAGACGACGGTCACGCTGGCTGCCGATCATGGCCGCGGGGGACGCAATCAGGAGCTCGCACTCGCGGCATCACTTGATCTTGCTTCGTCGTCAAGCCCCTGCCTCGTACTTGCCGCAGGCACCGACGGCATCGACGGCCCGACGACTGCAGCCGGCGGGATCGCAGATCATCTTTCGTCAGCACGTGCCCGCGACGCCGGAATCGACATCAACGGTGCGCTACGCCGCAATGATGCCTATCCGGCGTTGCAGCAACTGAATGCGCTTCTAGAAACCGGACCCACGCATACAAACGTGATGGACATCCTGATCGGGCTGAAGCTGCCCGGCTGACACCTGAATCCACACATCGAGAGATGTCCTGGGCCAGAACCATTTGTGTCCCGGGCAGAGTATCCGACTCGAGCTTCCCTTAACAATTGCCCCCGATGAACCGACTGAGCCGCGAGAAAAGCCCGTACCTGCTCCAACACAAGGACAATCCCGTCGACTGGTATCCATGGTCGGAGGAAGCGTTCGACGCGGCGCGCAGGCAGGACAAGCCGATCTTCCTGTCTATTGGTTACGCGACGTGCCACTGGTGTCATGTGATGGCGCACGAGAGTTTTGAGGACGAGGAGGTCGCACGTCTCATGAACGATGCGTTCATCAACATCAAAGTCGACCGAGAGGAGCGGCCGGACGTCGACCAGATCTACATGACGGTCTGCCAGATGGCAACGGGCCGAGGCGGCTGGCCGCTCACCGTCGTCCTCACGCCCGACAAACAGGCGTTTTATGTAGAGACGTATCTCCCGAAGGTAGGTCGCGGCGGGCGCCCTGGAATGCTGGAGTTGATTCCAGCGCTCAAGCAAGCTTGGATTGAGCGGCGGGAGGAGGTCGTCGAATCGGCAACGTCGATTACCTCATCGCTCAAGCGGGCCGCCGGATTACCGGGCGCAGACGAGCTGCCCACCGAGTCCGTTCTCGAGGATGCGTTCACGGCACTCGCGACGCGCTACGATGAGCGGTTCGGCGGGTTTGGCTCCGCGCCTAAGTTCCCAACACCCCACAATCTCCTGTTTCTGCTTCGCTATCCGACGCGGACCGACGATCAAGACGCCCTGACGATCGTCACGAACACACTTCGGCGCATGCGGTCCGGCGGCATCTTCGACCAGGTGGGATACGGATTCCATCGCTACGCCACCGATCAGCGATGGCTTCTGCCACACTTCGAGAAGATGCTTTATGACCAGGCGCTCATGATCATGGCGTACACCGAGGCGTTCCAGGCAACAGGTGATGCTTTCTTCCGAACGACGGCCGAGGAGATCATCGAGTATGTCTTTCGCGATCTTAGCGATGACGCGGGTGCCTTCTACTCGGCTGAAGATGCGGATAGCGAGGGGGAAGAGGGAAAGTTCTATGTATGGACGACGGACGAGGTGCGTGCCGTGCTTTCAGCCGACGACGCACGGTTCGTTCATGATCGGTTCGGGATGGAGGACGGGGGAAACTTCGAAGACGAGGCCACGCGGCGCCGTACCGGGGCCAACGTGTTGCATTCTGACGATCTGGATAAATGGGATGGGGCCGAGCGAACACGATGGGATCGCATTCGGCAGGACTTGCTGGAGCATCGATCTCGGCGGGCACGGCCGCTGCTCGATGACAAGATCCTGACCGATTGGAACGGCCTCATGATCGCGGCGCTTGCCCAGGCAGGATTCGTCTTCAACGAGCCGTCGTATACGACTCGAGCGGAGGAAGCTGCACGTTTCATCCTCGACAGGTTGTACCTCGACGGACATTTGCTTCACCGATATCGAGACGGCGAAGCGGCCATCGATGGATTCGTGGACGACTACGCGTTCATGATATGGGCGATGCTCGAACTTTATCGGGCAACGGATGAGGTCGCATGGTTCGAGAAAGCAGTGGAGTTGCAGGCCCGACAATCCGAGCTGTTTGAAGATCCCGACGGCGGCGGCTTCTTCTTTACACGAGCCGGCGGCGAAGAACTGCTGGTCCGCCAGAAGGAGTTTGGGGACGGCGCCATCCCGTCTGGAAACTCAGTATCGCTGTACAACTTGATGCGGCTCGGCCGAATGACGGGCAATGTGAGCTACGAAGAATCCGCTACGGCGCTCATCCGAAGCGCCGCCGGACTACTGGCGCAGATCCCGTCGGCCATGACCGGCCTACTCGTGGGGCTCGACTTCTGGCTTGGCCCGTCGATCGAGATCGTGATCGCCGAAGGTGAAGGAACGACCGTGATGGATGAGGTTCTACGAGATCGGTACCTGCCTCGAGCGGTCGTCCTGCGCGTTTCAGCCTCCAGCGCCGAGCAGCTTTCTGGGCTCGCGCCCTTTACCTCGGAGCAACGATCTATCGACGGTCGCGCTACGGCGTATGTCTGCCGGGACTTTACGTGCAGCGCCCCCGTCACCACCGCCGAAGATTTCCGCGCCGATCTCAAAAACCACATCCGTGTATGAGATCGTCTTTCAGATTGCGGGGAAGATCCACTTCGCGTGGAAGCGCTTCGAGCCTTGTTCTTAGCTTTGCGGCTCCCGTTTCTACATCCAGTTCAAATCCAGCTTTTCATAGCCAATGACATCCGCATACATCATCTCGGCCGTCCGCACACCCATCGGGCGCTTTGGCGGTTCGTTTAAAGATCATTCGCCGGTTGACCTGGCGTCGATCGTCATGAAGTCGGCACTTGAGCGTGCCGGAGTCTCAGGCGGCGAGCTCGACTTCTACATTTTCGGCAACGTGCTTCGAGCCGGTCACGGACAACTCATCCCGCGACAAGCGGCGATGATGGCGGGAATCCCTGCTGAGGTCGACGGCATGCAGGTCGACATGGTGTGCTCGTCGGGCATGATGGCCGTCATGAACGCTGCGACGATGATCAAGGCCGGCGAGGCAGATCTCGTTCTCGCAGGCGGCACCGAGAGTATGTCGAACACCGGTTTTTACCTCACGTCACGCGCTCGCTGGGGATACAAGTTTCTCCTCGGATCGCCGGAAGGGCTGATCGATCTCATGTTGAACGACGGTCTGACCGATCCCATGAGTGGAGAGGCGATGGGAACGCAAACCGAGCGGCTTGCAGCCGAACATGGTATCACGCGGCGAGACCTTGACGCAATCGCCGCGCACTCGCAACAGCGTTCAGCCGAGGCGAGCGAGAAGGGCTGGTTTGATGACGAAATCGTGCCGGTTGAGATCAAGTCCCGTAAGGGGCCCGTCACGTTAAACCGCGACGAAGGGATCCGATCGGATACCACCGTCGAGAGCCTGGCCGGCCTTCGGCCCGCGTTTCAAAAAGACGGCGTTCTGACGGCCGGCAACAGTAGCCAGATTTCAGACGGTGCGTCCGCATTGCTGGTCGCGAGCGAGGCGGCGGTCGAACGGCTGGGCCTCACACCAATGGCACGCATACTCGCCGGCGGATGGTCGGCCGGGGAGTCATGGCGGTTTCCGGAGGCGCCGATCCCGGCAATCGAAAGCGTCCTGAAAAAGACGAAGATGGAGATTGGCGACTTCGACTTGTTCGAGAACAACGAGGCCTTCGCCATCAACAGTATTCTGCTCAATCGAATGTTAAACGTGCCGTACGACAAGTTGAACGTGCACGGCGGCGGCATCGCGCTCGGTCATCCGATAGGCGCATCGGGCGCGCGCATCATCACCACCCTCATTCATGCGATGAAGCGCCGAGGCGATGCTCGCGGACTCGCATCGATCTGTCACGGAACGGGCGGCGGCACGGCAGTCGCAATCGAAATGACTTAAGTTCTCGGGTAGCCTGTCACGTCACGTTGGGGCTCTTGATATCCGGGGAAGATCACGTTCGCTGATGGAAACTGTGCCGAACGGGTTTCGTCGGAGGGGCGATTCATAACATGAACGGTTGGAATGCTCCCCGACGGAATCTGGACGTTCGCACTTCTCTGCGTCACGTCACTCTTCGCTATCATTAACCCCATCGCCGTTGCGCCGGTTTATTTATCGCTGACGCAAGGGTACGAGGCCGATCGTCAACGGCATACGCTGCGCGTCGCCATCCTGACGGGCATCGCTGTGCTGGTCGTCTTCGCACTGATCGGCCGTGGTATCTTTGCCGTCTTCGGGATCACGATCGACGCGTTTAGAATTGCCGGCGGGCTCGTCATCTTCGGCATAGGGATGGACATGTTGCAGGCCAAGCGCTCGCGCGGCAAGTCGACGCCGGAGGAAACGCGCGAGGCCATGCATCAGGATGATGTCGCCATCACGCCACTCGGCATTCCCATGATTGTGGGGCCTGGTTCCATCACCACCGTGATGGTTCTGATGTCGGGAGCCGAAACGCTGCTTCACATTGTCGCCGTCATCATCGCCGTCTTAATCGTACTCGGCACCATCTACTTCGCACTGCGCTCCGCGCCACGCTTCGTTCACTATCTCGGGAAGTCCGGCCTGAACGTAATCACCCGGATCATGGGTCTATTGTTGACGGTGATCGCAGTGCAGTTCGTGATCGACGGCGTGCGCCCGATCCTTACCAGTATTATTCAGGCCGCGATGGCCTAACGACTGGGTCGTCCACCTGTGCATGATTGTCGGAAAAATTCGGCCTCGGAGGAGGATTGAGCACGTCGGCCTCAGGATCCGTCTCAAGTCCTTTGACCAGACTCACAGCCATCAGCAGGAGTATGATGCAGAACGGAAGACCCATGACGGTCACCACGTTCTGCAGCGCCACGATTCCGCCGGCCAGAAGGAGCACGGCTGCAATCGCTCCTTCCGTAGTCGCCCAGAAGACGCGCTGCCGCGTCGGGGCGTCGGTTCGACCGCCTGCCGTGATCATGTCGACGACGAGCGAGCCTGAGTCGGACGATGTCACGAAGAACAGAAACACCACGATCAGCGCGATCACCGAGACGATCGACGCCAGCGGAAACTGCTCGAGCATCGCAAAGAGTGCGATCGGCATGTTGTTGAGTACGACGTCTCCAAGGCCGGCGCCGCCTCGTTCGAGATCGATTGCCGTATTGCCGAAGACCGTAAACCAGAAAAATGTAAAAAGAGCGGGAGCGATCAGCGCGCCCATCACAAACTCGCGGATGGTGCGGCCTTTCGAGATCCGCGCGATAAACAAACCCACGAACGGCGCCCACGAGATCTGCCATGCCCAGATAAAGAGTGTCCATCGCTCTTGCCAACCGCCGCCACGGTAGGCCTCGGTCCAAAACGCGGTACGAATGAAGTTCTGGAGATAGAAGCCCGTGTTCTGCACGAAGGCACCCATGAGCGACGCCGTCGAGCCGACGATGAATACGAATGCCAGCAAGATTAAGGCGAGGATCATATTCAGCTGACCCAGCCGCCTGATTCCACCATCAAGTCCACGAACGACCGACCAAGTGGCGGAGAGGGTGATGCCGGTTATGACGAACGTCTGAATGAGGGGCGTATTGCCAATGCCCGTCACGTGATCGAGACCGGCTGTGAACTGTGACGCGGCAAGTCCCAACGAGACCGAGACGCCGAATATCGTACCCAATACGGCGAAAATATCGATCGCATGACCGGCGATGCCGTCCGCGCGCTTTCCCAGAAGGGGATAGAATGCGGCGCGGATACTCAACGGATGCCCGCGTCGGAAGGAGAAATACGCCAGCGAGAGTCCGACGAGGCTAAAAACGGCCCAGGCATGTGGCCCATAATGATAGAATGAAAAGTTGATCGCCTCCTGTGCTGCTTCCCTCGTTTGATTTTCCGTAAGCGGACTGTTCATGTAGTGCGTCAACGGCTCGGCAACACCATAGAACATCAGCACGGTCCCGATGCCCGCGGTGAACAGCATCGCAAACCAGGTCGCATTGCCGTAGTCCGGCTTCGACCCCGGCGGTCCAAGGCGAATGCGGCCGTACCGGCTGGCCGCGATCCACACAACGAAACCGACGATAAGCGTCACCGCGAGGATGTAGAACCATCCCAGGCCGTGGGCGATATATCCTGCAAGCGTACCAAATACACGCGCGGTCATTTCACCGAACACCGTCCCTAACACGAGGAATACGATGACGAATACGCCGGATACAAAGAAAACGGGCCTGTTGGTCTTCAGGCCGAGCTTGCGTTCGATACGTTCGAGGACGGACGACTTCACGTAGCAGACTCTGGATTGGTGATGGAATTACTGCCCTTAAGGCTCATGAGCCGTACCCACGATACCGGTTTATAACATCCCGAACCTGCAAAGCCTTCGCAACATCAGATCCATCAACGTTCGGATGAACCTCACACCACTTACGGCCGGCTTTTTCGACCGCCCCACCCTCGATGTTGCGCGCGACATGCTGGGCGTGTTATTGATTCGAGACGACGAGACGGGGTACCGGGCAGGACGGATCGTTGAGACGGAAGCATACACCCAGGATGACCCCGCTTTTCACGGATGGGGCATCGTTGACCGGCATACCGGACTGATCAAGCCCGATGGCCGCGGCTACGATCTGTTCGCGAAGCCGGGCACTTCGTATGTCTACCTGATCTACGGGATGTACTGGCTGCTCAACGTGGTGACGGAGCGCGAAGGCGTGGGCGGCGCCGTGCTCATCCGAGCAGTCGAACCCATGCATGGCATCGACCTCATGTACGAGGGCAGACCTGCGGCGAGAAACGAACGCGAGCTCGCCAACGGTCCCGGAAAGCTCACGCAGGCGTTTGGCGTCGACAAGAGCCAGCACGGCATCATGCTCACCGAGCCGCCGCTATACTTTGCAGTGGATCCCGCGGTCGCGCCGTGCACGATATCAACGTCGTGCCGCATCGGAATCACGCGTGGAATAGACCTTCCCTGGCGCTTCTTTGTCGACGACAGCCCATACGTCTCACCGGGAATCCCAAGTGATATCGCCGCAGAGCGCAGGCGCGAACCAGAAAGACGACGCTGACCGACTGCCGCCTTTATCAGAATATCCGTCAGACGAACGCCTTCCGAGACCGCCAATCCCTCGAACCGGCCGTGAAAAATACACGTTGATGTAGTTTAAGGGACATTTCTGTTCTGCACACTGTTTCTTCGGGCTTCCTCATGTGCATGAGTACCTCGAATCATCGCCCTCATTACTACCGCGTTCCCGTCTTGAAGTCATCCGAGCAGATCCGCGCCGAGTTCCTGTCCTTCTTCGAAGAGCGGCACCATCAGGTCGTGCCTTCGGACTCGCTTGTCCCACGCAACGACCCGACGCTCCTCTTCACGAATGCCGGCATGAACCAGTTCAAGGATGTATTCCTTGGAACGGGTAGCCGGCCGTACAATCGCGCGGTCGACACGCAGAAATGCCTTCGCGTCTCGGGCAAGCACAATGATCTCGAGGAGGTGGGCCACGACACCTACCACCATACTTTCTTCGAGATGCTCGGCAACTGGAGCTTCGGGGATTACTTTAAGCGCGAGGCCATCAAGTGGGCGTGGGAACTTCTTGTCGACGTCTGGGGCCTCGAGGCCGACCGGCTCTACGCCACCATCCATGCCGGCGATGAAGGCCTCGGGCTGGCGCCTGATGATGAAGCGCGAGAACTCTGGCGGACGGAGACATCCATCAACCCCGACCACATCCTCGACGGTTCGTCCGACGATAATTTCTGGATGATGGGGGATACCGGGCCGTGCGGTCCGTGTTCGGAAGTCCATATCGACCTCCGGTCGGACGAAGAGCGTGCAGCCGTCGATGGCGCAACGCTCGTTAATAAGGACGACCCGCGCGTGATGGAGGTCTGGAATCTCGTTTTCATCCAGTACAATGCGCAGGCAGACGGCTCGCTGCAGCCGCTGAAGCAGCAGCACGTCGATACCGGCATGGGCTTCGAGCGTATCTGCGCTGTGCTGCAGGGCAAGACCAGTAATTACGACACCGACCTCTTCAAACCGATCCTCGACCGCATCGCGGAGCTGACACCCAGGCGCGAGATCCGAGGGTATGATGATATCGGGATCGAGGATGAAGCGGAAGCGGAGCGCGTTCGGATTGCGCTGCGTGTTATCGCCGACCATGTGCGTACGATCGCGTTTGCGATTGCGGATAACGCCGCGCCGGGAAATACTGGCCGCGGGTATGTCATCCGCAGAATTCTTCGGCGCGCGGTTCGGTACGGCTACCAGACGCTCGGTTTCCGCGATCCATTCCTGGTCGATCTCCTCGATCCTCTCATTGCAAAGATGGGAAGCACGTTTCCGGAGATCATCCAGCAGCGCGACTATATCGAGCGGGTCATTAGATCCGAGGAGGTGAACTTCCTCGAGACACTCGGAACGGGGCTCCAGTTTTTCGGGCGGGTGTTTCCATATTTGGAGCGCCTCGCAGACGCCGATGGAAAGCCGGAGGCCATCGCTAAGATCAGAGGCGAGCTGGCCGACGACCGGCAGACGTTCGACTTGCTGGACAAAGCTTACCTACACGCTCCGCGCGAAGAGATTCTGGACGGATTTTCAGCCGCGGCTTCCCGCCGCGAGGTGCCGGGCCAGGTGGCTTTCCTGCTCCACGACACGTACGGCTTCCCGGTTGACCTCACGCAGCTGATGGCTCGCGAAGAAGCTTTCGGCGTCGACATGGAGGCTTACTCTGACCTGATGACGCAACAGCGTGACCGTGCGCGCGCGGCGTCGTCGTTTAAAGTCGATCAGAGTGGCGGTGACGAATGGACGCAGATCAGCGAAGGGGAGCACTCGCGCTTCCTCGGATATGATTCGACCTCCGCCGAGGGACTTCACATCCGAGCGGTACGGACGATCGGCGGAGGCGAGGCCGAACGTCATGAAATCGTGCTCGACGCAACGCCATTTTATGCGGAAAGCGGTGGCCAGGTCGGCGACACGGGTCGGCTGACTGTTGCCGGCGAGAATCTCACCGTACTCGACACGCACCGTCTCCAGGACCGCATCGTGCATATTGTAGACCGGCTGCCGCAGACGTTCGACGCCGAGGTCAACGCAGAGGTTGATGCCGACCGCCGTCGCCGCATCATGAAGCATCACACGGCCACGCACCTGTTGCATGCGGCGCTGCGCAACCGGCTCGGGAGCCACGTTGCACAGAAGGGATCGCTCGTCGCGCCTGATCGGCTCCGTTTCGACTTCAGTCACTACGACCGCGTGAGCCGCGAAGAACTAGACGAGATCGAGCGCGAAATTAACGCATCCATCCAGCGCAATATTCCGCTTCAGGAAGAACGGGACGTCCCGATTGACGACGCGCTTTCACGAGGAGCGATGGCCCTCTTCGGTGAAAAGTATGGAGACTCCGTACGTGTGGTGACGTTCGATCCCGATTACTCGGTCGAGCTTTGCGGCGGAACTCATGTATCGACAACAGGAGAAATCGGCCTCGTTAAGATCATTTCGGAAGGATCGGTTGCGGCAGGCGTGCGAAGAATCGAAGCCTTGGCCGGCTTCGACGCCATCGAATATCTGACCTCAGAACTGAGTGAGCTCGAGCGCGTGCGTGGGCATTTCAAGTCGTTGCAGCGGCCGAGCGATGAGGAAGTCGCCGATCTGATCGATGAGACGAGGTCATTGCAGCGTCAGCTCGATGAGCTGCGGGCGGCCGGCCTTGAAGCCGGGCTCGACGATATAATCGCCGGTGCCACCGATGTGGACGGCGTGCGCGTTGCATCCGGACGTATTCCTCCCGCGTCAATGGATGATCTGCGAACGCTGGGCGAGAAGCTGCAGTCGCGAATGGGAGAAGCAGCTGTAGGTGTTCTCGGGACGGTGGATCCGGAAGGAGAAAAGGTCTACCTCGTCGCGACGGTCAGTGCGGATGTCATCAAACGCGGTGTTCAGGCGGGAAATCTCGTTGGTGCGCTGGCAAAACGCGTCGGAGGAGGAGGAGGAGGTCGCCCCAACCTGGCTACTGCCGGCGGCCGCCGGCCTGAGAATCTCGACGAGGCACTTAGCTCAGTGGCCGACTCGATACGAGAGCTTCTATCTTGAGCATACCGGCGGGCGCATCGATGCAGAATTCTCCGCACGTTTCATCGCGATCGGCTCTGCGTCCGCCTTTGCGCTCTCGTACCTTCAGTTTGCTCCGGCGTGAAGTCACATCTACATTATTGCCGCAATAAGCCTCGATAACCTTGACAGATTCCACGTTTCAACAACTGGTTCGGATTCCCGAACAGCGAGGGGCGGGATTCATTGTCCTCGTTGATCCCGACAAGCTTGAGCGCGCTCAGCTGGCCCAATTTTCCGAGATGTGCCACGAAGCATCGGTCGATGCCGTTTTCGTGGGAGGCAGCCTCTGCACGCGGGATGTCGATATCGATGCGTTCGTTTCCGACCTCAAATCAGATGCACGGCTTCCTGTTGTTGGCTTCCCCGGCTCGGTAAATCAGATCAGCCGCCACCTCGATGCGGTGCTTTTTCTCTCCATCGTCAGCAGCCGCAATCCCGAGTACCTGTTTGGTCAGCACATCCACGCCGCGCCGCTCATCCGCCGCCTCGGTGTGGAGCCTATCCCCACCGCTTACATGCTCGTGGAATCAGGCCTTACCACGACCGCGCAGTACGTGAGCAACTCAATGCCGCTCCCACGGAGCAAGCCGGATGTTGCCGTCGCAACCGCACTGGCTGCGGAAATGATGGGGATGAAGCTGCTGTTCACCGATGGTGGCTCGGGGGCACACGAGCCGGTACCGGATGAAATGATTACCGCGATTACAGAGGTGTGCACCTCACCGTTGGTCGTGGGAGGTGGACTTCGCTCGCCGATGGAGGTCGCCCGCAAGGTCGAAGCCGGTGCGGACTTCGTCGTCGTCGGGAATGCGTTCGAAACACGTCCCGACGCATCGTTTATGGCCGAAATGGCCGCCGCGGCCCACTCGCTCGTACCACGTGCCGTGTAAGGGCGGCAGCGTTATAGCGGCGACGATCATCCGCCGACTTAAGCCAATCTTTGCCGCGGCAGCATTGCAGACCGAATGCCGGCACTGCTATATTGGATGATCTGAGACGGAGGGGTGCCGGAGTGGTTGAACGGGGCGGTCTCGAAAACCGTTGTACCCTTCGGGGTACCGGGGGTTCGAATCCCTCCCCCTCCGCTTGAAGGCCGGAATCAACGTTCGCGTTGGCTCCGGCCTTTTTATTTGTTGTGACCTTTGCTGCGGTTGACAATCCGTATTTTGATCCATCGGACCATGATTGCGGGTCCTGCAGGGATGTGGATCCTACGCGAGCCGCGATCCCCGGGTTATCTCATTCTGTCACGACGACCAGCCGACTTTTCGATGCGTGCCATCGCTTTCCTGATCGTGCTATGCACCGCTACGTCAGCATCGGCACAGACGCGGGTATATGATGTCACCTACCGTCCCGCCGGGTCGACCTTCCTGGTCGTTCAGACGCCAAATTTCGAGGTCATCTACGAGGCAGGATACGAGCGCGAAGCGGCTGAACTTGCATGGCAGCTCGAACGATACTTACCGGCGTCCGCCGCTATGATTGGGCATCGCGGATGGATGAGGATGCCGGTGATCCTGCGCGGCTATGACGATACGGCCAACGGATTTGTCAGCGTCAGGCCGTTCAGGCAGGAGATCGACGCCGCCGGAATCAAGGGTCCCGTGATCACGTCGCAGTTCGGGTCGTGGATCGAGGCCGTCGCACCTCATGAACTCGTTCATGCCTTGCACGCCGACACTCGGCACGGCGGTGGGATTGGTTCGATCATTCGGCCCTTCGCGCCCGACCACGCACGTTCCATCAATCTCGGCAACCCTTCCGGCGTCAGCGAAGGAATCGCCGTGCTATTCGAGAGCTCGATCCGCGAAGGAGCAGGTCGGATGAACCATCCGCACTTCGTAATGAAGCTCCGCGCTGCGATGGCGGGCGGTCGGTGGTCGCTCGCTCGTATGCTTGAGCCATCACAAGTCAGTCTGCCATTCGATCGCCATTACGTGGGAGGCGCGTTCTATATCGATCACCTGGCTGATGATGGGGATATAGAGGCATTTCGTCGCGCAAGGCGAGCATTCTATCGGCTTCCCTTTCTCGGTTACGGGGTGAGCATGTGGTGGGGAAATCGCGAGGCGCCGTTTCGCACCGGTGCCGCCATTCGCGAGCGATGGTTTCGAGCCGAACAAGAGCGCCTGGCGATGACCGGTCCGTTCGACGCCCCTACGCGGATCATCTCGGAGGCAGGGATGACGCTGCAGTCGCCCCGCTGGCTCAACGCGGATGAGCTTGCCGTTCACGCGCGCGGATACAGCACGCGAGCGGGTTTTTACCGGGTCGACGCCGAGTCGGGCCGGATTCAACTAATCGCCCACGAAGGTCTGTCAGGGGAGGGGGCGTTCCATTTTGATAGCTCGAAGGGCCAGATCATCTTCAGCCGATACGATGCCGACGTCTTACCCACCGATGCGGCGCGGGCCGGCGTCTACCGGCTCGATGTCGATACGCGGCGAACTACCCCTGCGATGCCGCGGTCACGGATCCATGCACCGGTCAATCTCCCGGACGGATCGATCCTCGCGCTCCGGAATGATGGCCAGGAGTCGTCGATCGTGCGAATTAATGTCGACGGAGTTGCGGAGTCGGCGTTCGACGGGAGGATGTTGTTTCGGCAGTTAGCCGTTCGGCCATTCTCGAGTGAGGTTGCGGTCCTGGCAAACATCGCGGGGCAGGAAGGTGTGCTGATCGGCGATGTCGACGATCTCGACGGCACGCTCGCGCCGTGGTTGTTCTTCGCTGACATGCCCATCTACGACATCTCATGGTCAGAAGATGGGCGCACGTTGATCTTTACCTCAGCTGAAAACGGCGTTTCGAACATCTATGCGCTCGACGTCGCGGGCGACCGAATCTACCGGCTGACAAATGCCCGCTTCGGCGCGCTACAGGGTGCCGCCTCGCCGGACGGCCAGACGCTGGCGTACGTCAATTACGAGCATGAGCGCTACGAACTCGCCGTCACGTCGTTGCAACTCGAGCACGAGGTCACGCCGGATCGCCTCGATGTTCAGTGGCCACAAGAGCGTACTCACTACGAATTGCCGGATCCAGCAACCTACCGGGCATCCCGATATCTATTCCCCAGATTGCTGTCACCCGTGGTCATCGTCGACTACGATACGGCAGGAGACGATGACTTTAACTACGGGCCGGGACTCGGGCTCAGCCTGGAGGGCGTCGACCCGCTGATGAGATGGGCGTACGGCGGCAACGTTTACTACCGAAAGCACAGCGCCTGGGGATCCGCTGGAGTATCGTACGGCGGTAGTCCTCTGCGCCCTACGATACAGGTTTTCCGTGAGCCGACGACGGTCGTCGCTCAATTTGCCGACGGTGAAACGGCGCGCATAGGCCGCGAGAGGCGTGGTGTAGGCCTCGATATGTCTCTGCCTCTGACGATCGATGCCAACGTGTTTACGACGCGCGTGGCCCTCGGTCTTTCGGCATCGTATGAACAAGAGCGATTGTTTGATGATGACAACCGGACGCTCGCTCCACCGGGTCTTAGCGGTTCCTTCCGAGACCTCGCATCGATAAGGCCCAGCGCTTCAGTTATGTACCGCGTCCAGGCAAACACCCGCGACCTCCAGCCTAATAGCGGCGTAATCCTGAGCACCGGCTCGCGAATAGATATATGGGATGAATTAGACGCACCGGCACGTTCGGTCGTGAGCCGCCTATACGCCTACCTCCCGATGATGACCGAAACCAATACGAGCATAAGGCTGGATGGCGGACTCCTCGTCCAGAACGCCCGTCAGGGAATCAGCACAGCTTTATTCCTACCTCGCGGATATCGCAACCGCTACCTCGGAGAAGGCTCTTTCGGCCGCGCCGGGGTTGAAATCATTCAGCCACTGGCGTTCGTCGACGACGGATCGATCCTCATTCCGTTCTTCATCCACGCGCTGTACGGGTTTGCCGCGGCCGAACAGCTCCATCAGCTTGGTGGCGGAGCCACGTTCGGTTCAGCATCCGCGGGACTCGGCCTCCGTGTTCGCGTTTTCCATCACACCGAGCTGGATCTCAGGTGGGGCGTCACAGCGAGAACGCACGGCTTGCCTCGCTTCACGTTCAGGTAGTTTCTAAAGTCGGACGACCAGCTGGGCGGCAATCTCGCGAAGGCGATTACCTTCAACTTCATCGTGTCCCGACCCCATCGTCCGTGCGTCCTCAAGACGATGACGGCTGTATTTTACCTGCAGCCGGGTGGAGGTCATAATCTGCCAGCTCACCATCCAGTACCAGCGGTCTCCGTGTTCGCGTTTTCCATCACACCGAGCTGGATCTCAGGTGGGGCGTCACAG
>CBFGYX010000003.1:0-18755 GCA_965653075.1 uncultured bacterium | reverse complement strand
CGTGATCGGACGTCAGTTCCTGCCGACGGAGACCGGAGTGGAGATCCGCGATCGACGCGGCTTCCCCATCTTCCCGCTCTTCGAAATCGAAATGAGGATATGAGAAGAGCGGCCTCAGTCATAATAATCGCTCCCTTCTGTGTCTTGCTCGGACTTGCGGGCTGCAAGGCCGTCGAGCCCACGCAGGACGAAGACCTTGTCGTCGAGGCGTTCATCGAAGCGGGGCAGGCGCTTCCGCCGGTTGTGGTTCGGGCGTCGACCGACTTGCACGGGCATGCTGCCGTGCAGCGGATGATCGACGACGCTTCGGTCGAGGCGGTACTGGGTGAACAGCGAATCCCCTATCAAAGTGACGGAGGCGGATCGTACCGACCTGCGCTCGGATTGGAGCCGGCAGTAGGCGACGAGATCGAAGTTATCGTGGATCGAGGAGACCGCCGAGCGAGCGGGCGGACCGTCCTTCCGCCGCTCATCACGATCGAGCGATTCGACGTCACGGTGCCGGACGAGCCCGAAGAAGCCGTCCTACTCGACTCTTTGAATCTCTCACCCAACGACTCGGCCAAAGGATTTCTATATCTGATTCAGGTGGATATCTGGTGGCAGCCCGCCGAGTGGCCGGACAGCCACGTTCGCGCTCAGCTCAAAACGGATACGGAGGTGGCGTCTCGCGTGATTGACCTCTTCCTGCGCTCGGATGAGATATTCGTCGAGTCCGAGGCCGCTGACGATACCGAAGGGCTCAAGCGCTGGACGGGCATCTACGGTGTACAGGTAGACTCGAAGGAGAGTCCGCTCCCTCGGCACCGTCTGCGCATCAGCCTCCTCCGCGGAGGGACCGACTATGCGAGGTTCGCCTGGAGCCGGACCGACCCCACGCGCCGGGAGCCGCAGGGGAACGTGGCCGGCGGCATTGGGATCGTGGCGGGCGTGGCGGTTGATTCATTATCGGTAGATGTGACGCCATGATGGAAGAACAGGCTGCCAAAGAACTCGCGCCCGGCCGCGTCACGCGCCTCGCGCGGCAGAAAAAGGATCCGTACCGTGTGTCGCTATACCTCGACGGTGCTTTCGCGTTTGGAATGCACCAGGACCTTATCCTCGAGTTCGAGATCGTCAAGGGAATCGAGCTCGATGTCGAGACGCAGCGACGAATCATTCGGAGAGATGAGGTGCATCGGGCGCGAAGCCGGGCTATCGGCCTCCTGGCGTACCGCGCGCGGTCGTCAGCAGAACTGCGGCGCAGATTGCTGCGATACGACTACGCCGAGGAGTCGGTTGACGAGGCCATCGAGAAGATCCGCGAGGCGGGCCTCATCGATGACGCGGCCTTTGCCCGCGATTATGCCCATGCACGATTTGCGAATAAAGGCTATGGGCCTGCACGGGTCCGCTCTGAGCTGATCGCGCGCGGCGTTCCTCGCAGCGCGATCGATCAGGCCATTGACGAAGCGTTTTCAGATCACGAAGCCATAGCGGAAGCCGCGCTTGCGTTCGCGCAGAAAAGACAACCGTCGCTCCAGCGCGAAGCTGATCCGCTAAAGCGGCGAAAGAAGTTGTTCGACGCACTCAGGCGCCGCGGATTTCCCACTGATGTCATCGGGAAGGTGATCGCCGAAACGCTCTCTGACGATTGAGGCAGTGCATCCGGACGTCGCATTCCGTTATCTTCACCACATGACCGGAGCCGAATCGCATCGCACTGCATGAACCCGTCATCCCCACAATCTCACCCCGAGACGACACGGCAAAGCCATCTACCTTTGCGCCGGCCGAGGGGCGGGTTTACGGTGGAGCATGCGCTACGATGGGGGCTCCGCCTCGCGCTGCTCGGGGCCGTGGTGTGGGCCGTCTGGTTTTTCTCGAACCTGGTGCTGTATCTGGGGATCGGCGTACTGCTGGCGTTCTTGCTGAAGCCCATCGTCGACCGACTCCAAGGCATCGGTATCGGCCGTGTCGGGTCCATTCTCATCACCGTACTGGTGATGCTGATGCTGATCAGCACCGTCGTGTCAAACCTTGTGCCGATGCTCGTCCGGCAGGTGGCCGACCTCTCGGACATGTTCTCACCGCAACAAATCCGCGGCCTCACGACGACCATCGAGACGTGGCTCAACAATTTTGTGAACGTGGAAGACGGGGCGGTACTTGACGCCGTGGCGCGCACCACACAGACGCTCTTCGCGGAAGATCGCCTTTCGGCCACCGTCGGGACGATCGTATCGCTCTTCACTGATCTCTTCTACGCCGTCCTCGTCATCCCATTCGTGACGTTTTTTGTATTGAAGGACGGCACGCGTATCTCTCATTCGCTCTATCGGCTCGTGCCGAACCGATATTTCGAGATCACGCTTGCCGTGGTCGATAAGTGCGAATCTATCCTCGGTCGGTACTTCCGCGGACTGTTCCTGCAGAGCGCATCCATCGCCGTACTTGCGTCCACGCTGCTGTCTGTCGCCGGCCTCGGCTACGCTGTCCCCGTCGGCATCTTTACGGGCATCGCTAATACAATCCCATACTTCGGCCCCGCCATTGGCTTCGTTGCCGGCACGCTCGTTGGCATCGGCCAGACCGGCGACTTCTCGCTGTTGCCGGGCGTGCTCATCGCCATGTCGATCACCCAGATTGCCGACAATGTCTTCTTTCAGCCGCTGATTTTTTCGCGGGTGGCGCGAACGCATCCTCTCGTCATTCTTTTCGTCGTACTGATCGGTGCCCAGCTTGCGGGCCTCGTCGGGATGCTCGTTGCCATTCCGTTCGCCACTGTGGTGCGAGTATCGGTTGAGCAGGTGATTTGGAGTTTCAGAAACTATAGGATTCTGCAGGTGGATTGATGTCAAGGGCGGCCCGATTCATACGTCAGATCCATATTCCTACGGTTGCCGCGGGCGTCGTC
Source organism: uncultured bacterium (assembly GCA_965653075.1). Lineage (GTDB taxonomy): Bacteria > Bacteroidota > Rhodothermia > Rhodothermales > CAZKDQ01 > CAZRTY01. Next base: position 15,859 of record CBFGYX010000003.1, on the reverse strand, counting down.
GGATACGTCTTGTTCTTTGTTCTGCTACCGAGCCTGCATCCGGACACCGCCCTCCGTGGAAAGATCGATTCGGATGCGATTCATGCCGAAGCGAACGAATGGGCGCAGGCGCTCGGCGTGAACCCGGATGATTACCATATCGATTATGCAACCCTCCGCGGAGGGGATCTCCTCTCGTACCTGCAGCAGGACCGCTCATTGCGACAGGTGACGGCGCAAGTACGCAGCGGCGAAATATACCCGCTGCCCGTGTACTACCAGAGGGTTCGTTACTATCGCCACGTCGACGACGAGGAATTGCGCGAGCGTGTGATGGAACTGCGCTTCCTGCCAACCGGCGGCCTCGTTCATCTCGACATTCGAGATGGCTCGCGGATTTCAGGCAACCCGGGGATGGTCGCCGCCGGCGACACATCCTCTATCAATCAGCCTGATCCGGCCGGCCTGGCACGCCTCCATCTGGCAACCACCGCGTGGCGCGATCTCGACTTCAGGGTCGATTCCGTTGCCGCAGACGGCGCCCGAGAGGCCTACGAAGTGTTCTTCGCCACCGACACCACGGTTGTCGGCACGAGTCCGCGGCTACATATGATTGTCCGCGCCGACGGCGCCGTCGAGCGCATCTCACTACAGGGCTACGACACCGAGGAAGAACCAGAGGTGCGCTCGGCATCGGTGGGGCTCCAGTTCGGGATGTCGGGTGAAGGAGGGGTGGTCAAGGCGATCACCCACACCGTCTTGTTCATTCTCCTGCTTGTGCTGTTCTTCCGCCGACTCGATGCCCGCCTGGTGGACACCCGCGGCGCGCTGAGAGACAGCTTGTGGGCCGGGCTCTGGGGTCTGATTTCGGGCCTGCTCGTCATGGGGCAGGCCATGTTCGGCGCCGATGTTGCCTCCAGCGTGGCCGTCATCATCATGATTGTCGGGTCGATGTTTTTCGGCGCCGTGACACTGCTTCTGGTCTTTGTGGCGTCGTCGGTCGGCGACTCCTACGCGCGCGAGGCATGGCCCGACCGGCTTCATGCGCTCGATTTTGTGCGCCGGCTCACTATTGTCAATCCTTATGTCGGCAGCGCCATCTGGAACGGTTTCGGCGTGGCAGGTGTGCTGCTCGCGCTCAGCGTGATCGCCCTCGGCGCGCCTGGGAGCGCGATCACGTTGGGTGACGATTTTCTGACCGGCTTGTCGTATCGGCCATTTATCAGCTCGACGGCCGATGCCATCTGGTTTTCGACCTACGTCACGTTTGGCGTGGCGGCGGCTGTCGGCGGGCTGGTTCGGCTCAACTGGCCGCGGCTGGCAATAGCGGTTCCTGTCGGGCTGATGGCCCTGCTCGGTATCGCACCCTTTGCGATCGTATCGACAGGTGTCGCGCTTGTCTATCGCCTTGCCGTGGGCGCCGTTGTCATCTGGGCATTCAACCGAATGGGCGCCGTGACTACGGTGGCCGGCCTCGGCATCGCGTACCTGGTGGGATCGATCGTGCCAAACTGGATGGCGCTGCCGTCGGCGGCGGCGTTCGATTTCGTCGGCGTGATTGCGCTCGTCGTCGTGCTGCTTATCGTTGGCTTCGTCGGGGCGAGCTCGGTGATGCGGGTGGAAGAACGTGCGCCGTACATCCCAGCCTATATCATTGAGCATAGCGAGCAGCAGCGCCTCGAACGCGAGATCGAGATTGCGCGGCACGTGCAGATGTCCTTTTTGCCGCGCGCCATGCCGCAGGTCGCGGGCATGGATGCCGATGCTATGTGCCTGCCTGCGTATGAGGTCGGCGGCGATTATTACGACTTGATCGTGCTCGATGAGGATCGCGTAGCAGTGGTTATCGGGGATGTAAGCGGGAAGGGGATCCAGGCCGCGTTTTATATGACGCTCGTCAAGGGCATCATCCAGACCCTGGCAGGGTCGGAAACCTCGCCGCTTAGGGTTCTGTCGCGGCTCAACAAGGTGTTTTTCGATGTCGCGCCTCGCGGCACATTCATCACGCTGATTTATGGCGTGCTGGATTTCCGCACGGGCCGTTTCCGCTACGCCAGAGCGGGTCATCACCCGCTTCTTGTTCTGCGCGCCGACGAAACGGAGTTCATCCGCCCCAGCGGTATGGCGATCGGATTCCTTGGAGACGATCGTTTTGAAGATTCGCTCGAGGAGCATGAGCTCAAGCTCGACGTCGGCGATTATCTCGTCCTTTATACCGACGGGATAACCGAAGCCGTAAACGTCGATCATGAGCAATTTGGCGAGGACGGGCTTGTCGGGGCACTGAAGGGAGCCGACGGCACCACGGCCTCCGACATGATGACGCGCCTCCGTGACGCGCTTGATCGTTTTGCTGCGCCCGATGGCCGCATGGACGACATGACGATGATTGTGCTTCGCCGCGTGCCCCACGTCGTCGGACCCAATGGCGAAACGCGACGCGCGCTCAAAGATGCCGCCGAACCCGTGGCCGTTTAACAGGCGATACGAGCCCGTTATGAGCTTCGCTTCCGCCGCGCCCGCTCATTCTTGAGGATGCCTCGCACGTTCATTCCACCAAGAAACACCTGCAACACGACGAGTGCCCAGGCCTGGTCGAACACGCCCCACACGATCCAGAGTACGTTCGACACCAGGAAGATCCAGAAGCCGATTTCCCGCCGCAGTTCTCGCTGAGAGGCAATCAGCCACGCGGCCGCAACACTGGCCACCATGGCGGGCCATTGCATGAGATCGAGCCACTCGGTGTTCATATCCATTGGATGATTTCTGAGGATTGGAAGACGGCGGGGATGAGAATACGCTGCCCGGTTGCGATAACGTGGGAAGAGGATGTCGGGGGCAGGCCGTTTCCGAAAGTAGACGCCGTCGTTGCGAGGCAGGACGGCAGCGGACCGGAATGTTCAACGGGTGAAAGTGCGCGCTGGAAGCATGTATCTTCCTTCACGCCGGCGTCCCTCTTGCTGATCGCCTCTTCTTAATAAGAAACCGATGTACCGAAACACGATGGACCAGTCGCCCGCCGAAACTTCGCCCGACGTAACGGATGCCGTTAAAATCATCCGCCGCACCGAGCAGCGGCGCCCGCGCATCGGTCTCATTCTCGGCTCCGGTCTCGGCGCGCTGGCCGACTCGGCCGTAGATGCCGTTGCGTTCGATACGTCGGACTTACCCGGCTATCCCGCGTCCACCGTCGAAGGGCACCGGGGCCGAATCGTCTTCGGAAGCCTGGAGGATGTCGAAATCGTCGTCTTGCAAGGCCGCGTCCACTACTACGAGGGGCACGATCCGCGCGCGCTTTCTTTCCCCATTCGCCTTCTCCACGCGCTTGGTGTGCAGAAGCTGGTGGTGACGAACGCCGCCGGGGGGATCAACCCGCGCTATACGCCCGGCACGCTGATGTTCATCACCGACCACATCAACCTGGCGTTTGCCAATCCGCTCGTCGGGCCGAATGTCGACGGCGGGCCGCGCTTCCCCGATATGTCGGCCCCATACGACCCCGACTGGACCGACCGCGCGGAGCAGGCGGCGCTTGAGGCCGGCATCCCCACACGGCGCGGTACATACATCTGGGCGATGGGCCCCTCGTACGAAACGCCGGCCGAAATCCGAGCCTTCGCACGCCTCGGTGCCGACGCCGTCGGCATGAGCACCGTCCCTGAAGTTATCCAGGCAGCGTATTACGGTATCAAGGTTCTGGGGATTTCAACGATAACGAATCCGGCGGCCGGGCTATCCGCCGCGCCGCTCATGCACGAGGACGTCCTCGAAGTGGGCCGCCAGGTGCGCAGTCGGCTGGAGACGTTGGTCCGCATGGTACTGCGCCTCGAAGCTTCTGCGTGAACGCCCGCACGCCGACCTCCTTGAGCGGCTACACCTGATTCCCGCACCGGCCGATTTAGAAGCTGAAGTTGCGGCCGATAATAGTCGAAGGGGCGCTTCCGGCGTCCATCTCAATTGCGCCTTACCGCCCGGTTCTTTAAACTCGCCCTTATTACGGAGTTGTTACAAGGTGTTGAGGCCAGGGGGTCAGGGTGTTAGCAGGGACAGGTTAACGGAGTAACTGAAGAGGTCGATCGATGAGCAACGAGGAGCTTCAGAGCCATAACCACTTTGATGGTGGCGGCTATGGAAGTGGGGACGGTAGATCCCGCGGCAATAAGTATCGGGACGAAGTCTATTCTAAACGCGTGCCGGCAGGTAAACGCACGTATTTCTTCGACGTGAAGTCGACGCGGTCGGGCGAGGACTTTTTCCTCACGATTACGGAAAGCAAGCGCGTCGATGAGTCGAGCTACGAGAAGCACAAACTCTTCCTGTACAAGGAGGATTTCGGCAAATTCGTGAGCGCGCTGCACGAGGCCATCAACCATATTAAGGAAGAGCAGCTTCCTGACTATGAGTTCGAGGACCTGCCCGATCTGCCGGTAACGGATGACACCAGCGTATAGGTGTTTCCTTTAAGATTGTGTGGAACCCCGGTCGAGCAATTGATCGGGGTTCTTTCATTTTGGCCTTTCACGGCCATGCCGGAAATTGGCGGCCGCCCGGATCACCAGGATGCACGCATGATGTGCTCCGGGGGTCAAACATTGCACTCACCGCCACGAGGATATGCCCGAGGAGTTGATCCAACTCGTTGATTTCGACGATCGCCATCGCACGCTGAAGCGGATTCTTGGACGCTTCGGCTCGTTCGACCCCGAGGTTGAGAAGCGCGTGAGGGAGATCCTGCAGGACGTGGTGGCGAGGGGGGATGAGGCTGTGCTCGAGTACACCGAGCGGTTCGACGGCGTGCGGCCGACGTCGCTGCGGATATCTGCCGACGCCCTCGCCGGAGCGGCGGAACGCGTTGACGCCGAGTTGATGGACGTGATCAAGGATGCGGCGGCAGCTATTCGCCGGTTCCACGAGCATCAGCGAGAGAAGTCGTGGTTTGTTGAGGATGGCGACGGCGTGATGCTGGGCCAGCGCGTGGTACCGATGGAGCGCGTGGGGCTCTACGTGCCGGGCGGTACGGCAGCGTATCCGTCAAGCGTGTTGATGAACGTCATTCCTGCGCAAATCGCCGGCGTGGAACACATCGCCATCGCGTCGCCGCCGCAGTCTGACGACCTGCCACCGGCGGCGGTACTGGCCGCGGCTCACTTTCTCGGGATTGACGAGGTGTATGCAACAGGCGGCGCCCAGGCGATCGGGGCGCTCGCGTACGGTACCGATACGATCCCGGCTGTCGATAAGGTTGTGGGGCCAGGCAATGCCTACGTTGCGATGGCGAAGCGGCAGGTGTTTGGGCGTGTAGACATCGACTCGATCGCAGGGCCAAGCGAGATTGTGATCCTCGCCGATGCCTCGGCGGATGCCGAGTTCGTCGCCGCGGACCTCCTGTCGCAAGCCGAACACGATGAACGGGCGTCGGCCGTCCTCGTAACGACTGACCGCCGCCTCGGTCAGGACGTCGCCGCTGAGTTGGAACGTCAGCTGTCGGCGTTGCCGCGCAGTGACATCGCGCGCACATCCCTGAACGACTTCGGCGCGATTGTCGTGGCATCGTCACTCGAGGATGCGATTTCGTGCGTCAACGAGTTGGCACCGGAGCATCTCGAACTGATGGTCGAGGCACCGTGGGAGGTACTTCCGTCGATCCGCCACGCGGGCGCGATCTTTCTTGGTCCATACTCGTCGGAGCCCGTCGGCGATTATTTCGCGGGGCCGAATCATGTGCTGCCTACCGGGGGTACGGCGCGGTATGCCTCGGCGCTGTCGGTAGGCGATTTTCTTCGGCATCAGTCGATCATCGCTTACACCGCGAAGCGTCTTGTGCAAACCGGCCCGCGTGTGGCCACGTTCGCCAGGGGAGAAGGGCTTGAGGCCCATGCGGCCGCCGTCGAAGCGCGCCTCCGCCGGCTCAACAAGACCGACTGAACCCGATCTCGCTCAATTTGCATATGCAAGACACGACGTCATCCACCGACCGGCGCACGGCTGCCGTGGAAGCCATTCGCCGGGCCATCCGCGCCGAGAAGCCCTACATCGTCGGCAGCGGGCCGGAGCCCGAGGTCAAGCTCAATCAGAACGAGAGCCCGTACGATCTCCCGTCCGAGCTCAAGTCTGAACTCGTCGAGCGATTTCTGTCCATCCCCCTCAATCGCTATCCCAAAGAGCAGCCCTGGGCACTTCGCGATGCACTTGCGGAGACGCTCGGCCTGCCTCCCGAATATATTCTGGTGGGCAACGGTTCGAATGAGCTGAGCCACACGCTGGTGCTGGCTACGGTCGAGCCGGATACCCCGGTCGTGCTGCCCCGGCCAATGTTCTCGCTGTACGCAAGCGTCGTGCGAATGCACGGCGGCCGGCCGATTCAGGTGGCACCACGCGACGATTTCTCGTTCGACGTCGAAGGCCTTCACGCCGCCATCCGGCGCGAACAACCGCCGCTCATCATCTTGACGTCGCCCAACAATCCGACGGGACTTGCCATGCCGATCGGCGACATCGAATCGCTCGTGGCCGCGGCACCCGGGCTCGCCGTGGTGGATGAAGCGTACTGGGAGTTCAACGACGAGCCGCCGGCGACAACTCTCCTCGATGAGCATCCGAATCTGGTCATTGTGCGGACGTTCTCAAAGGCGATGGGGCTCGCGGGCTCGCGCATCGGCTACCTGATTGCCCACCCCGATGTGATCGCGGAGCTCATGAAGTCGCGCCTGCCGTTCATGGTCGACCGGTTTGCCGAAGAAATAGCGCTCGCGGTACTTCGCCGGCCGGAACTCATCCGACGACAACTCGATGCAATCCGTGCCGGCCGCGATGAGCTCGAGTCGATGCTGGATGAGATGGACGGCGTCGAATACGTCCCGACCGCGGCCAACTTCTTTCTGTTCACGACCGGCGCCGATCCGCGGCTGCTTCTCGAGCAGATGGCAGCAGAAGGTGTACTTGTGCGGAATATGTCCGGATACCCAGAACTGGAGGGATATCTACGCGTGAACGCGGGGACGCCGGCTGAGAACAAGGCATTTCAGCTCGCGTTGAAGCGCACGCTGGGATGATCTGGGGATCATGGGAGCGCCAACCAATTTATCACGACGTCTTAAGTAATGGATTATACGCAGGTTGACATCATCGGCTTGTCCACGAGTCCGTCCAGCGGCGGTGCTTATGCGCTGGTTCTTGGGGAGGTCGATGGCAATCGTCGTCTGCCCATCATCATCGGAGCCTTCGAGGCGCAGGCCATCGCCCTCGAGCTCGAGAAGATTCAGCCGCCACGCCCGATGACGCACGATTTGCTCCGCGACACGCTCGAGGCCGTCGGTGCCGACGTGACGGATATTGTGATCGACGAACTGCGCGAAGGCACGTTCTTCGCCAAGATCCGCTTCATCCATAACGGCTCTGAAGGACAGCTCGACGCACGGCCCAGCGATGCGGTGGCGCTTGCTGTTCGTGTCGAGGCGCCGATTTACGTCTCGCCGAGCGTACTCGAAGAAGCCGGCATCCCGGCCGAGGAAGAAGGCGAGCCCGCTGCGATGGCGCGCGAGCCGGAGGAGGAAGAGAGCTCGTCGATGAGCCACCTCGAACGCATGGAGCGCCAGCTTGAAAAGGCGATCTCCGAAGAAGACTATGAGAAGGCCGCCCGGCTTCGCGATGAGATCCAGCGAATCCGGGGCGACCAGCAGAACTGACGTGGCATTCATCACGAAAGCCATCGAAGGCGGAGCGGCCGCAGGCGTCAACGCGGGTCGCTTCGCCCTTTTTATGGAGCCAGGTTTTACGGCTGACCGAGTAGCCGCATTCTATTAATCACGCCTCACTGAACCGCGCAGGCCCCGCGCTAATGTCCCAAACCAACACAACCGCTACCGACCGCATCGCATTTGCCGACCTCCCGGGATTTCCCCGTCTGGTGCGGGATTATGTCTACGACTTCGAACGCCTGCGCGAGTTTTACGCGGTTGATTATCGGAATGAGGGAGATCGCATAGCGCAGGTAGCTCGGACGGCCGCTGCGCACAAGGTGCACGCCGACGTTGGCGAAATCCTCGCCGCTCAGAATGAGCGCTGGGGAATGCCGGCGTCGACCATCGAGAACGCGCGTTCACTTGGCGACAGCGATACCGTCGCCGTGGTTACCGGGCAACAGGTCGGGCTCTTCGGCGGCGCGCTTTACACGCTGTACAAGACGCTGACCACCATCCGGCTGGCTGACGATCTGTCGAAGCAGACCAACCGGAAGGTCGTACCTGTATTCTGGGTCGAGGGAGAAGATCACGACTTCGAGGAGATCGCGTCCACGGCAATTCTCGACCGGAATGAACTGAAGTGGATAACCTACGCGCCGGATCTCGCCAACTTTAACGGACCGGTCGGCCGGCTTGCGCTCGGCGAAGACATCGTCGAGGTGCTGGATGAAGTCGACGCCGCCCTGACGCCGTCTGACTATCATGATGATCTGATGGCGGCGTTGCGCGAGGCGTACAAACCCGGACGCTCGCTTGAGGATGCGTTTGTTCTGTGGATGAAGCATCTCATCGGAGATCGAGGTCTCGTCTACATGAACCCGGACGATCCGGCGCTGAAGAAGATCACGGCGCCCTTGTTTGAACGGGAGCTGACATCGCCCGAAACGACATCTGCATTCGTCAACGATGCCGGGTCGAAGCTCGAGGCGGATTACCACGCGCAGGTTCACGCCCGTCCCACAAATCTCTTCTGGATGGAAGAGACGGCCCGCGCACCGATCGACGTAGACGGAGACGAATTTACCCTTCGCGGTCGCCGTGAGCGCTGGAGCCGCGAGGAAATCCTTCGCCGGCTCGAGGAGCAGCCCGAGTGTTTCAGCCCGAACGTCGTGATGCGGCCGCTCATGCAGGATTACTTGCTGCCGACGGTATTTTACGTAGCCGGACCGGGCGAGATATCCTATTTCGCTCAGTACCGTCGGGTCTATGAATGGATGGGCATCGAGATGCCGGGAATCTACCCCCGGGCATCGGCCACACTCCTGGAGCGCTCGGTGGCGCGCGTTCTTGAACGATACGCGCTCGACCTTGGCGACTTCGGGCCCGGCGTCGACAGGGTGTTCGGGGACGTCGTCAAGCGTACGTCCGAGCACGACATCGATCGTGCGTTCGGAGACGTCACGTCCCAAATCAACCAAGCTGTTGACGGTCTCACGCCGCTGATCGAGTCGATCGATCAGAACCTCATCCGTACGGCAAAGGCAACGGGTGCATCCCTGCAAAAAGAGCTCGACAAACTGAAGGGACGTATCTTCCGCGCCGAGAAACGCAACCACGATGAGATTCGGAGCCGGCTTGAACGAGCGTCGGAGAATATATTGCCGGCCGGTAAGCTGCAGGAGCGCGCGCTGTCTCCGATCTACTTCCTCAATAAGTACGGGATTGGCCTCGTCGATCGGCTGATGGACGAGTTGGATCTCGATACTTCCCATCATCGCATTGTCCGCCTGTAGGCCGGGCCGCGCAAGAAATAGGTACCGTGTTATCTGTTTTCAGCCCGAAGATTGAACAGGCTATCGAGCTCGCCGCTCAATGGCACGACCTCACGTATCGCAAAAGCCGATGGCGCGAGCCTTCGTTTGACGTACCGCCGCAGGACGTCCTGCGTGTGCCGGTCATGGCGCACGTAACGGCGGTGGCGCTACTCATTCAGCGTGCCGGTTGGAGCGACGACGCCGTAGCCGCCGCCTTCCTGCACGACTGCGTCGAAGACGTGAACCGGTATGGGATGGTGCTTCGACCCGAACGACTGGTCGAACTCATGGGGCCGCAGATTGCCGGCCTCGTCTTCGAGGTGACGGAGGAGAAGTACGATGAGATGGGGAAAAAGCGCACCTGGCGAGAGCGCAAGCAAGGGTATCTCGACGGGCTTACAGCGGCGTCGGTGGAAGCTATCGCGATCAGTGTTGCCGATAAGCTGCACAACATCTGGACGATCAACGAAGCCATCGCGCGCGGCATCGATCCCTTCACCACATCAGAGCACTGGCGCGGGCTCAATGCGGGCCCTGAAGACCAGCACTGGTTCTATTCGCGGGTGCTCGAGGTATCTGAGCGTTACGATGACGAGCGCCTCGTGCCGATGCGGCGGAAGCTGGCACTTGAAATCGAGCGCTTCGTCGATTTTACCGGCGTGAGCGGCTGAGGTTATCGTTCCTCACGTCACCGCGTAACGTGACCCGCGTTCAGCCGGTGTTCGACCATGATGCACCGGTCGGCCACGTATGGGATGCCCTCTTTTTCGGCAATGGCCTCGGCTTCATCGCTCGATACGCCGATCTGCGTCCATACGACCGGCATGTAGCCGCGAGCATCGGCAAAGTTGACGACGTCTCGCAGGATGCCGGGCGTGAAGTCGGGCGCACGGAACACATTCACGATGTCGACCTGGACGTCGGCTGGAATGTGCAAGAGCGACGGATAGGACGTCCGCTGGAGAACCTCATCATAGTTTGGATTGACGGGCACAAGCTCAAACGAGTTCGCGAGAAGGTAGCGCGCAATCGTGTTGCTCGTACGGTTGACCCGAGCGCTACAGCCGATCATCGCAATCGTCCGTGCGTTGCGGAGGATGCCGGTATAGTCATGAATCACGCCGCGCCCGGGCGTTCTACCGCCGAAGCGAAGAGGCCCTATAGCGCCTCGTCCTTGAGATTGCGATTGTGTACGTCGGGAGGTTAGCACGAGCAAGATGAGTCTGTGACCGAAAAAATGCCGCCGCCGGATATAAATAGTGAGGGCGGGACGGCGCCTGTTGCCCTGGCGGGATAGATCGCCTGCAGCACAGGCGGCCGAGTCTGGGAATCTTGTTTCAGCATAACCGCTCGTACATCGCGGCGGCCGGCAGGTTGGCCTCGATCTGTGACGTTCTCGATTCGAGTTCGACGATTTGTCGCTGAACAATGCCTCGGCCGGTTCGTACCTTCGGCCGCCTACACGGCGTTCAGCGCCGTTTTTGCCGTCGCAGGAAGACGGCTTTGTTCGCAGCGTCAATCATCCCCATACGGACATTATCGATGGCAGCATATCCCTTCGCCGAGATCGAAGCACGATGGCAACGGCACTGGGAGGAACAGTCGACCTTTCGCACGCCGCTCGAGCCCGACGAGTCGCGGCCCAAGTACTACGTGCTCGACATGTTTCCGTACCCGAGCGGTTCGGGGCTCCACGTTGGGCATCCTGAGGGATACACCGCCACCGATATTCTGGCGCGCTACAAGCGGATGAAGGGTTTCAATGTCCTGCATCCGATGGGGTGGGATGCCTTTGGCCTGCCGGCCGAGCAGTATGCCGTCGAAACCGGCACACATCCGCGCGATACCACCGAGCGCAACATCAACCGATTGCGCGAGCAGCTCAAGTCTCTCGGCTTTTCGTACGACTGGGATCGCGAAATCGATACCACCGATCCGGACTACTTCAAGTGGACGCAGTGGATCTTCCTGAAGCTGTACGAGCGCGGCCTCGCCTACATCGACGAGGGGCCGGTCAACTGGTGCCCGGCGCTCGGGACGGTCCTCGCCAACGAAGAGGTGATCGACGGCAAGAGCGAGCGCGGCGGCCACCCGGTAGTCCGGCGCCCGATGCGCCAGTGGGTGCTCCGCATCACGAAATACGCCGATCGGCTGCTCGAAGGGCTCGATGGCCTTGACTGGCCCGAGTCGACGAAGGAGATGCAGCGAAACTGGATCGGCCGCTCCGAAGGTGCCGAGGTCGATTTCGGTGTCGTCGGTTTTCCTGAAGACTCCATCCGTGTCTTCACGACGCGGCCCGACACGTTGTTCGGTGCCACGTACATGGTGCTCGCGCCGGAGCACCCGCTGGTCGGCAAGGTCGTCTCGCGTGAACAGCGCGATGAAGTCGACCGCTACGTCGAGCAGGCCAAGCTGAAGAGCGACCTCGAGCGGACGGAGCTGCAGAAGGAGAAATCGGGCGTGTTTACGGGTGCGCACGCGGTGAACCCGGTGAACGGCCGTAAAATTCCGATCTGGGTGGCTGATTATGTGCTGGCCGGCTATGGTACCGGTGCCATCATGGCCGTACCCGCGCACGACGACCGCGACTATGAGTTCGCGCGCCGCTTTGGCCTTCCGGTGCATGAAGTCGTCTCCGGCGGCAACATCGAAGATGCCGCCTATACCGGCGACGGCGTAATCGTCAACAGTTCGAGCGATCGGGTGTCGATCGACGGCCTTTCGGTTGACGAGGCGAAGCAGAAGATCGTCGCCTGGCTCGATAAGGAAGGCCTCGGCCGCGCCCACGTCAATTACAAACTGCGCGACTGGCTCTTCAGCCGGCAACGCTACTGGGGAGAGCCGTTCCCGATCATCTTTGTGGATGGGGAGCCGAAGCCGGTACCCGAGTCGGAGCTGCCGGTCACACTGCCCGAGGTGGAGACGTACCAGCCGAGCGGAACAGGGGAGAGCCCGCTCGCGACGATTGATAGCTGGGTCAACACCGTCGACCCCGAGACAGGCAGGCCCGCCAAGCGTGAGACGAACACGATGCCGCAGTGGGCGGGATCGTGCTGGTATTACCTCCGCTTTATCGATCCGCACAATCCGGGCCGGCTCGTCGACCCAGACAAGGCGCGCTACTGGCTGCCGGTGGATCTCTACGTGGGCGGTGCCGAGCATTCCGTGCTCCACCTGCTCTACGCCCGTTTCTGGCATAAGGTACTGTACGACGTCGGCGTCGTCCCGACCGAAGAACCGTTCCAGAAGCTCGTCCACCAGGGGATGATCCTCGGCGAGATGGAGTTTCTGACGTTCGTCGACGGGGGCGGCCGCCACGTATCGTCAGAGTTTGTGGATGACGGCGCGCATGTGGAGACAGGGGAGACGCTGACACCGAAACGCCTGAATGCCAAGGACGTCGACAAGAGCGGAGATCATTTTGTGCTCAGCGCAGATCCCTCGGTTCGTGTGGATGCGCGCGCGTTCAAGATGAGTAAGAGCCGCGGCAACGTCATCAACCCGGATGATGTGGTGAAGCGCTACGGTGCCGATTCGCTGCGGCTGTACGAGATGTTCATGGGGCCGCTCGAGCAGGTCAAGCCCTGGAGTACGAGCGGTGTCGACGGCGTGCACCGCTTCCTGAACCGCGTATGGCGTCTGCTGACGGATGCCGATTCCGGCGAGCTCCGCACCGTCGATACCGAGCCCACGCGAGATCAGCTTCGCACGCTCCATCGGACGCTCCAGAAGGTGACCGATGACATCGAGCACATGCGCTTCAATACGGCGATTGCGGCGATGATGGAATTCTCGAACGGCGCTGCCAAATGGGAGGCCGTGCCCAAGACCGTCGCCGAGACATTCGTACTGATGCTGAGCCCGTTCGCGCCGCACCTTGCCGAGGAGATCTGGTCGAAGCTCGGCCACGACGAGACGCTCGCGTACGAGCCCTGGCCGGAGGTGGTCGAGGACTATCTCAAAGCGGACGAGATCGCGGTGGCCGTGCAGGTGAACGGCAAGGTCCGCGGATCCGTCAACATTGCGCCCGACGCGGAGAAAGACGACGTGCTGGCGATGGCGCGCGCCGTCGACAGCGTCGCGCGGCACCTGGAGGGCAAGACACTCCGCCGCGAGATCTACGTGCCCGGCCGCATCATCAACTTTGTCGTAAGCTGAAGCGATCGATCGCCATGAGTGAATCTCCGAAGCTGGACGTTATCGTCCTTGCCGCGCACCCCGACGACGCCGAGCTCAGCGCAGGCGGAACGATCTGTAAAATGACCGCGGCGGGCTATAAAGTTGGCATCGTTGACTTTACGCGCGGCGAACTCGGCACCCGAGGCACGCCCGAGTTGAGGGCGGAAGAAGCGGCCGAGGCCTCGCGCATCATGGGCATCAGCGTTCGCGAGAACCTGGGTATTCCCGACGGCAACATCGAGAACACACCGGAGAACCGGGAAAAGATCATCCGGGTTATCCGGCGGTTTCGTCCGCACATCGCGCTGATCAACGCGCCTGAGTGCCGGCATCCCGACCACGCCGACGCCGCACGGCTTTCGGTCGACGCCATGTTCTACGCCGGCCTCCGCAAGATCGAAACCAGGGAGGAGGGCAAACTTCAGGAGCCATGGCGGCCGAACCACGTGTTGCACTACATCCAGTCGGTCGAGCTCACGCCGACGTTCGTGGTCGATGTGACCGACGCCTGGCCCAGGCGCATCGAGGCGATGCAGGCGTTCAAGACGCAGTTCCATAATCCGGAAGCCGCGGCCCGCGACGACGAACCGCAGACGTTCATCTCGAATCCGGACTTCCTGCAATGGATCGAGTCGCGCGCGCGGGCACATGGCTACAAGGTCGGGGCGAAGTACGGCGAGCCGTTCATTTATCGCCACGGCCCCGTAGGCGTCGATGATCTCGTGGGTGTACTCAGTCAGGAGAAGAAGTATCGCTGAGAGATTTGCGCCGGCCGGAGAAGGCCGACCAATCGATTTGCCGGCGCTGGTTAATCTTTGCGCGCGGCCGCCGATACTGGCACCAACGTATCTGCCGGTATCTGTATGTCCACGCCAACGCCACGCAAAGGCGCGTTATCTGTCGAAGAAATCGCCTCCCTCCGAGACGAGCTTGCCCAGGAGGCCGGGCTCGACTCGTTGTCGGCCCTATTCAATGCGGCGGGCAACGATACGCGCATTCGCATTTTGTATCTGCTATGGCGCCACAGCGAGATCCGCGTGAACGATCTCGCCGAGGTACTCGAAGTTTCCACTCCTGCCGTCTCACAGCAGTTAAAGAAACTGAGGCGTCATCGGCTCGTCACCTCGCGCCGCGACGCACAGGCCGTATTCTATCGCCTCAGCCGCGAAAAGCCGTTTATCAGCAGACTCGTCGAGTTGTTTGAGCGCGTAGACTCGCCCGTACGCCCGCCGTTTCAGCGCTATCCGGCCGTAAGCGAATATTAGAGCCGGAGCCTGTCACCGCAGGAATGCGCCTTTCAGGATGCTCCACGCCGGTGCGCCGTCGACCTCCTGGTCGGTCCACTCGCCGATTTCCCACAAGCCACGGTCGTCGTTGTAGACGATGACCCAACTCAGCCGGCCTCGAAACTCGCGCGGGATGGCTACCTCGTTGTGATAGATCTCGAGCCGGTACTCGGCGGTGAACTCACGCCTACCCTCGCCGACGTCTGACAGCGCCTCGTCGACGAACGTCAACCGGTGCGATGCACCCTGGCTCGCCGACCGCGCCACGAGACTGAAATACGTCCGTTCATCCTCTGCTGTCCAATTGGTGAACTGCCCGTACGCGGCCTGGGCCGCGGGTGTCGGGCGGAAGGTGAAGTCGACCGCGAAAGACCGACCATACGTCGTCTCATTCAGCTGCTCAACCGCCGAGACGATGTTCTGGACCACATAGCTCGCGTCCACCGGCTGGATCCAGTCGCCCCCCTCACCGATCGGCTCATCCGGCGCCCGCGGCGTGAACACGTCACAACCACCGAGCCATCCGGCCGCGATTACCAGGACGAGCAGGTTTAGTATCGGGGGAGGGAGGTGCATCTGGGTTTTGATCTGTGGGATAGGTTGTCAGTTATCAGTTTTCAGTTTTCAGTCGTTGGTATTTGGTCGTTGGTATTTGGTCGTTGGTATTTGGTATTTGGTCTTTGGTCTTTGGGCTTGCTATGAGCTTTGAGCTTTGAGCTTTGAGCTTTGAACTTTGGGTTTTGGTCTTTGGTCTTTGGGCTTTGGGCTTTGGGCTTTGAGCTTTGAGCTATGCGGACGTACATACGACACAGGATAACCAGTTGATCGCGCACTGCTCATCGCTCACCGCTCCTCGCTCCTCGCTCCTGCGCTCACCGCTCCTGCGCTCACCGCTCCTGCGCTCACCGCTCCTGCG
>CBFGYX010000002.1:0-25755 GCA_965653075.1 uncultured bacterium | reverse complement strand
GCTGCACGACAGTGAGAAGCGCTGGCGAAAGCTCGTCGAGAACCATCCCGATGCGGTCGCGGTCTTCGACGAAGAGCGGATCCTCTATGCGAACAAGCGATCGGCAGATCTGGTCGGCGCCGCGTCCGTCAACGACCTTATTGGGAGGTCCGTTTATCAGCACTTCCCGGCCGACATTCGAGAGCGCCTCCGTTCGATTATCGGCGCGGACGAAGACCAACCCGTTCCGCCGTTCGAGTTTGCGCTAAACGTGCCGTGCGTGCCGCTAAGGCGCGTCGAGCTGCACGCGGTACCGCTGACCTACGACGAACACGATGCGGTGCTGGTGGTCATCCGTGATATCGAGGACCGCTGGGCCTATGAGCAAGGACTGATCGAAGCTCGGCGACAAGCCGAAGAGATGGCGCGCCTGCGCAGCGTCTTCCTGAACAACATCAGCCATGAAATCCGAACGCCGCTGACGACGATCATCGGTTTCGCGGATATCCTGCACGGTTCGGCCACGGGCGAGATGCGAGAGATGGCCGAGATGATCCAGAACGGCGGCCAGCGGCTGCTGGCAACGCTGAATAGCGTGCTCGACCTCGCACAGCTCGAAGGCGGCGCTATGGAACTGCAGCCCATCCCGATGGACGTCGTCGAGGAGCTGCGAGCCGTCTCGGAAAATTCTGAGATGGAAGCACGGCGGAAAGGGCTTAAGTTTGTTTTCGATCGACCGGCCGCCGCCGTGCCGGCGGTGCTCGATCGCCGAAGCCTCCATCGCGTGGTCACCAACCTGATGTCGAATGCGGTCAAGTTCACCGACTCCGGCGAGATTCGGCTCTCATTGACCAGCACGGAGGACGACGTCACAATCTCGGTCGTTGATACCGGCTCCGGGATCTCCGAGGAGTTCATCCCCAACATCTTTGACGAGTTTCAGCAGGAATCGGGCGGACTGACACGCACGCACGAAGGCACCGGACTCGGCCTGACCATCGTGAGCCGTCTTGTTGACCTGATGAAGGGAAGGATCGAGGTTTCGTCGAAACCCGCGGAAGGAACAACTTTTACGGTGACGCTACCGAGGAATGTGCGTGAGTCGACCGGCGTAAAGCAAAACGAAGATGCCGACGCAAGACGCCGCAACATCTTGATCGTCGACGATGCGGCGGATACACGGAAGCTGCTGCGTGCTCTCCTTCGAAAAGATCACGAGGTGCACGATGCCGCCACCGCCCGCGATGCCATGGCACGTGTGGAACGCGAGCAGTATGACGCGATTCTGCTGGACATCAACCTGGAAAGCGGCACCGGCGGACCTGAGGTCCTGGAGGAAATCCGCAAGGTCGAGGGATACCATGAGACGCCCGTCGTGGCCGTAACCGCGTATGCGCTGCCCGGGGATCGGACCCGATTGCTGCGCAGTGGATTTGACGACTACCTCGGCAAGCCATTTACGCGTCAGCAATTACGCGAAGTGCTCGACCGGGTCTTCATCCGGTAGAATTACCGCATGCCGTTCAGAAGCCGTTGACGGTCGTTTTCTATTGTCGAGGAGCCGCGCGAGGCCGCGAATCGCATGAGTTTCCGGTCGGCTGTTTCTGATTCGCGGATCCAGAGAGTGAGCACCCAGGCGGCAAGCCCGATGTAGAGCAAACTCGCGGGCATCCACATGATCACGCCCGCAATCTGCTGATCCTGCAGCAGGGTAAGCCCCCAGGCCGCTGTTGTCTGCTCATAGTAATCGTACCACCCCTGACGCGAAAACGTGAGGAGCACGCCGAGCGCGGCGCCATGCAGCGCGGTGGTAAATAGATACAGCACGCCGGTGCCTCGCGTCAGTCGGAGCCGACCCATCGGGTTTAGCAGAATCCACCACGTCATGCACGCGGCCACCATGAAGCCGAGATGCTGGATATCATGGATCAACTGGCTTCGCAACGCGGCTTCATAGAGTCCCGGAATGTGCCAGAGCCAGAGTGTCGCAAAGAACGCGGACCAGACGAGAAGCGGCTGAGACATGACGTCCCACGATGCTCGCATCCCCGAATCGCGGTTGAAGGCCGAAGCGACGCGGCGACGTACTTCTTTCGGCAACACCCATAGCGCGACGAAGAAGGGCGCGCCTGAGACCACAAGCGGCGCCGCCACCAGGATGATCAAAAGATGCTGGATCATGTGAATAGCGAAGAGCTCACCAGCGATGGCATCCAGCGGTGACAGCAGCGCGATGACGAGCGTTAACCAGCCGACGCCGAAACTCGCTGCACGGCCGGTACTAACACCGGCTCCCTTCCCCGCTCTCGCCCAGAGCCGATACAATCCCGCGCCGTACACGAGGGCCATCAAGCCGAGGCCGACGATCACGCGCGGATTCGATGACCAGATCGTGAGCCACGAGCCACCACCGTGGTGATGATGATGGAACTGCGACGAGCCGGCCGCCTGGGCCGGTTGCATCATCGCACTCACGATTTCGAATGATTCAGCAAACATCCCACACAAATCGGAAAATCCAATCGACTTAAAATCCGGACGAGAAGCGGCAAATGTCGAGGAAGGTGAAAACAGGTACCGTCTCCACTATAATGATGAGGACGAAAATCGCGTTCGTGATCAACCCGGCCTTGATCATGAACAAATCACTCCTCTCCCGTACGTCTTGCCGGCGGTAGAGCCGCCATGATACCACGAGTGCGGCGACAGCCAGCGCCAGGAAGGGAAGCGTCGCGACAGTCAGCGGAATCATCGGTCCGTCGAAGCCGAGAAACCCCTCCGCGCTATCCATGCACCCGAACTCGGAGACCGCCCAGACGACCACAAATCGAACGAACCAGGCCACGGCGGCGCCGAGCAGCGAGAACCACAGCAGGGATTGTCTGATATTTTGGTCTCCCGTTTCCATCGTAGTTACAGGTATGGAAGCACGTAGACCACGGCGAACGTCACCAGACCTGCGGCGGTAATGAAATAGACGTAGAGCGAGGTGATGTGGATATGCAGCTCCTGATGCTCGCTGAGTGACGTCTCGACCCGCCAGATTCTCACGGCGGCGGCAATGAGTAACGCGCCGGCAACGAACGTGGTGGTCATCTGGAGATAATGGGCCACGAAAAACACCGTGCCGTACGCGTTCGTCTGCGGCGTAAATCCGGCCGTAATCAGTTCATACGCCTGGATGGCGAGGACTCCGAGCCCGAACAGCGCGCCCGAGGCCAGCACAACACGAGCAAGCCGGACGCGGCCACCGCCGGCAAGCCTTCGCCCAAGAAATGCCGCCCCCGTCATTGCGAGAATCAACGCGCAGGCGATGAGGATCGGCGCGAAGTCCGGCATCGGCAGGCCATCCAGCGGCCACTCATCGGCGAGCAGGCGGATGTACAGATAGGAAAAGTTCATCACGGCGTAAACCATCCCGAGCACGCCCAACAGGTACATCATCCCCCACCACCCGATTGAACCCGGTCCGGTGGTCATCATGGGCAGTCCGGAGATGGTGCCGACTTCGCTTGAACGGATCCGCTCGAGCCGCTCTTCGTCCGGCCATAGCCACCGAACGAGCGTGCCGAACAGAAACACGAGTCCGAATAGTGTGAGGAGGTAATAGCTGAAGAGCACCCCGACAAACGCGACGAGCAGTGCCACCGCCGACAAGAAAGGCACGATGGTCGGCCCAGACAGCGGGTGAATGGCCACGGGCATCCCCGTGACGGTATCGGTAGCGAGCTCCGCCCGAAAGTCGACAGGGCGTCCTGCGAGCGCCGATCGGGCGCGCTGCACAACGTCGGGAAAGAGCTTGGGATCAGCGATGTGCTGCGCCGGCTCGCGGCTCTGGACGAGCGGCGGTGCGAAGAAACCGTACACCGGCGGCGGCGATGAAATTTGCCACTCCAGTGTCTGTCCGTTCCATGGATCGGGCTCGGCGTCGCGTGGCTTTAACCGGTTCACGATGATGTTGATGAGGAGCACCAGGACGCCCGCGCCCAGCATGAACGAGCCGATCGTGGCGATCATGTTGTAGGCATCCAGTCCAAGCTCTTCAGGATACGTGTACACACGGCGTGGCATCCCTTCAAAACCCATGAGATGCATGGGGAAGAACGCCACGTTGAAGCCGACGAATACAAGTGTGAACTCAAGGGCACCCAGGCGGGAGTCCAGCACCCTTCCTCTGATTTTCGGCCACCAGTAGTGAATGGCCGCAAATATGGGGAAGACCACGCCGCCGATGAGCACATAATGGAAGTGTGCCACCACGAAATACGAGTCGTGCACCTGCAAATCGAAAGGCAGCACCGCCACCATGATGCCTGTGATGCCGCCGGCCACAAAGACAAACACGAAGCCGAGCATATACAGCATGGGTGGTTGCAGTACCGGCCTTCTGCCCCACAGCGTCGCAATCCATGCAAAAATCTGGATGCCGCTCGCGATGCCGATCATCAAGCTCGCCGCCGTGAAGAAACTCAGCGTTAGCTCAGGCAACCCGGTGGCAAACATGTGATGGGCCCACAATCCGAAACTCACAAACCCCATCACGACGAGCGCCACGACGATTAGCTTGTATCCGACAATCGACCGGCGAGCAAAGACCGGGATTATCGTCGAAACCAGTCCCGCGGCCGGGATGAACGCGATGTAGACCTCAGGGTGACCGAAGAACCAGAAAAGGTGTTGCCAGAGGATGGTACTTCCGCCACCATCGGGATTAAAAAAGTGCATCCCGAAGGCACGGTCGAGCTCGAGCATCATCGTTGCGGCGAGCAGCGTCGTGAACGCGAACAGAATCATGAAGCCGACGACCAGCATCGCCCAGGCGAAGAGTGGCATGCGGCTGATCGACATCCCCGGCGCGCGTAGCTTCAGAACGGTGACGATGATCTCGGCTCCGGCAGCGATCCCCGATATCTCGACCAGCCCGAGGCCGAGCAAAAAGAAATCAATTCCGATTCCGCTGTATTCCTGCCGAGAGAGTGGCGTGTAGGCAAACCAGCCGGCGTCGGGCACATCCCCCACCAGAAAGCTGGTGTAGAACATGGCGCCGCCGAAAAAGAACGTCCAGAAGCCAAACGACGACAGCCGCGGATAGGCGACATCGCGCGAGCCGATCATCAGCGGCAGCATGTACAGCGCGAGGCCTTCGAGAAACGGCACCGTAAAGAGGTACATCATTGTGGCGCCGTGCATCGTGAACAGCCGGTTGAAGCCGTCGGGGCCCAGGAACGTGTTGCCCGACACGGCCAGCTGGATGCGCATGATCAGTGCCAGCACCCCGCCGACGAGGAAGAACCCGAACGCCAAGGCCATGAAGCGCCGGCCGATCGGGCGGTTGTTCACCACCGACAGGTATCCGAGCAGTCCGGGCGGCGATTGCCACGTGCGGATGAACTCGTCTGAAGGCCGCGGTTTGTCAGGCTGGGTGGGCACGGAACGTCGTTTGTAGTCGATAAGAGTGGCGGAAAGGGATCATCGAAGTCGGTCGAGGTAATCGATGAGCGCCTCGAGGTCCTCCGGGGAGAGGTGTGTGTTGGGCATCAGGTTGCCGGGCTTGACGGCCTGCGGATTGACGATCCAGTTGGCGAGGTTCGTCCGACTGTTGTAAATCGTGCCCGAGCCGAGCGTGAGTCGGCTGCTGATGTCCGTCAGCGCGGGGCCCGCCGTGCCGACGGCCGGCGTACCATCGATGGCGTGACACGTCTCGCAGCCCGCCTCGAAGAAGACCTCATATCCACGTGCTACCTGCGGCGTCTCGGGCGTGGTCGACACCGTCTGCCGGTTCTCCACCCATCGGTCAAATTCATCGGGATCGAGTGCATGGACCCAGAAGGCCATCAGTGCGTGCTGCGTGCCGCAGAACTCGGCACACTGGCCCCGATAGAGCCCCGGCACGTCGGCCTCGATCCAGAAGTCATTCGTCTTGCCGGGCAGCATGTCCATCTTGCCGTGAAGTGACGGCACCCAGAAGCTGTGGATGACATCGGAAGCGGTAAGTCGCAGCCGTACAGGTCGCCCGGCGGGGATGTATATCTCGTTCGCAATGACGATTTCCTCGTCGGGATAACTGACCTCCCACCACCATTGATGCCCAACGACGTCGATCACGAGGTCGGACTCCGGCAACCGGATTGCGAAAGTACTTTTCAGTGAGAAGCCCAGGAGCACGATCAGTACAACGGCCGGCATGATGATGCCGCCGATCACCACGAACCGATTCGGACCCAGTGGCGGACCGTCCTCCGACTTCCGGCCAAACACGGTCATCACCGTGAGCGCCAGCACAAGAACGAAAACGGTCCCGCCGAGTGCGAACATCAGCCACCACAGCCCCGCTACTTCGCGCGCAGCCGGGCCTTCCGTCTTCAGCATCGACTGGACTTCGTTGCCGCCGCATCCCGACACCAGTATGCCAAGGAGAAGCAGCAGCGCCGCCGGCACTGCGACCGCCTGCCGCTGCACAAATGGGATGCGTACGATATCGCGAACGAGCGCTTTCATCGACGCGGGAAGGTCTGTGCTTCCATCACGAAATCCAGCAACCGGTCCATCTGCTCATCTGTCAATCTCCCCTCGTAGCCCGGCATGGCCACACCCGGCGGCGGGTTCAAGATATACGCGCGCATGTCTTCACGGTCGGCAGCGTCGTCGAGATCAGCGAAATCAGGCCCCACACGGGCGCCATCGCCGGCCACGGCGTGGCAGGTGTTGCAGCCGAAATCGGCGAAGAGATGCCGCCCGATCTCCGCGCCTGCCGTTATTTCCACGCCTTCAGGAACGGCGGGCGGTTCCGCGCGCGGCCAGCCGGTCCACGGGGAAAAGTAGCGGAGGTTAGTGAGGCCAAGCACAACGAGCACGAGCAGGAACAAGCTCACGACGACGGCCGGTCTGCGGCGGATGCCTCGGTAAGGGCTCCTGTCGAGCAGCGGAAGTGCCGTCAGCGCGAGAAATGCGGCAATCGGCAGCATCACAATCACGTAAGGCGCGAGCCAGGCAGGGGTGAGCGCAATGAGACTGCTGTACCACCAGAACCACCACTCCTCGGCCGGTGCCGGTGCGTCGATCAGGTTCGCTTCGGAATAGAGCGTTTGCGGACCGGAAAATGCCGCCAGGGCCAGCACGATACCGAAGACGACGAGTACCAGGCGCGCCGACTTGGCGGCCGTGAACGGGAAAAACGTCTCGCCGGTCTCGGACGATTCACTTTCGGCCTCGTAAACACGCTTCTGCTCCTCAACAGAATAAACCGGGCGGCGCCGCTCTTCTTTCGAGGTCGTACCCTTCAAGATCACCAGATACACGTGGTATCCGGTTAGTCCCAGAAGAAGCATCGGCACGATAATCACGTGCAGCGCATAAAGCCGGGTCAGAGCAGCTGCGCCCAGTTCCGGACCACCCTGCACCAGCAACACGAGCTCGTCGCCGATTACCGGTACATGCTGGAAGTGAGCCAGGATGACGTTGAGCGCGAAGAGCGCCCGTGCATCCCACCGGAGTACATATCCGGTAATCGACATGAAAAGCACGGCGAACAGCATGATCAACCCGATCAGGAAGGTGCCTTCGCGCGGAAACTTGTAGCCGCCGATCAGAATGGTGCGGATCAGATGGAAGATCACCATCACCACCATCATGCCTGCCGACCAGTAATGCAGGGCGCGGATAAACCCGCCCATCACCATCACGTCGGTAATCGCGCGAACGCTGTCGTACGCCCCGTCCGGCGACGGCGTGTAGGTCAACGTCATCATCATGCCGGTTACAACCAGCACGCCGAGCAGCAGCAAGAGCGAGGCCCCATCCCCATAATACCACGGCGCGCGCGGTACCCGTCGATCCATCGTGTTCTGACGGATTGGTTCGAGACCGAAACGGTCCACGATCCATTGCTTCCAGCGCGACACAACGTTGGGGGTGAGCGTGAAGTGAGAGGGATTACACAGCGCTGCCGTTACAACAGGCTTTATACGAGCGGCGGCAGGGACCGGAGGTCGATCTCCAGCACGCCATCACGAACGCGGCGGGCAAATCTGTAGAGCGGCCGATTCGGAGGACCGGCTTTGGGCGTGCCGTCGCGGTCGAATACGCCGCCGTGGCATGGACAGAAAAACCAGCCGCTGCCGGTATCGAATTCGAGCGGACAACTCAGGTCGGTACAATTGCGGGCGAACACGACGGGCCCCTCCTCCTCCGAATGCCACACATAGACGCTCTTCTCACGAAGAGCCCTCGCCCAATCCTCACGCGGCACTTCCACGTACGCACGGCGCACTTCTCCCGGCGGGAAATCGGCGATCGAGCCAACCGCCCGCCACAGTGCGTCGTCATCGCGGCGCACCACGGGCGACATCACGTGCAGCAAAGCGGGGATGCCAATGACACCGGCCACGCCGGCACCAAAGGCCTGCAGAAACCTCACCAGTAGCTTTCGACGTGTCATACACACAAATCTGAGGGGAACGGAAGAGGCGGCGGCGTACCCACCGCCACGAGACACCGTTACATCATGAGACGGAAAAACCAGATGAGAGGGAAAAACCAGCCATCGGAATGCCGCCCTGCATCATTTCGGATGCTCGTACGATAGCGTATGCGTCACGCGAGGGTTAATACAATGTCGAAACGACTGGCGGTTAGCCGGGAGGGGCAATCAGCTGCAGACCGGTCCGGGCATCGATTTCCCGGACAACGGTGGCGGCCGTAACGTCGACAATCACCTCGAGCGTGGGGTCGACGTGCGCTTCGATTAGATGACCGCCCACGCACGAGCCATCCGGATAGCTCAGCACCGCGTGAAGATGCAGTCGTGGCCCGCCTTCAAAACGAGCAGCATTACCGAGGATACTAAGCGCCTCCACCTGCTCATCCACAATGATCTCTCGATAGGATCTGCCGGCGAGGTCGAAGAAGCCGAGCCTGGCCCTGCTCAGGGCGCCGATCGCGTTGACCGAAGCCGACTGCACATTGTGCTCGCCGACGAAGCGCTCCAGTGACGCGATTACCTCATCTCCGGGGGACAGGATGACGAGGAAACGCTGACGAACCGCACCAAGATCGACTGTATGCATTGGAAAACTGGATGCATAGGAAGACTGGGGAATAAGAGCTGCGCGCTGACTCATCGCGCCGACGCCGGATCACCGGCAGTCGCGTGCGCCCAGGCGGGTACCTGATCTCATTTTACACTCCCAGAGCCGGCGCCGGTGAGCCGCTGCTGTAAGAATAACGTAATCGCCTGCCGAAGCGGGCTACTCCGCCGCATTCGTTGGTTGGACCGGACGTTGTCAGACCAAAACCGACTTGCCATGAGCGACCACGACACACGAAATCGAGATGCCCTTAACCGTGGTGCGGAAAACTCGGAAAAGCCATATCGGGACCGTCAGGAGGGCGACTTCCAGTCGGGAACGGGACGCATGGGCGAAGAGGCAGAGCACGAATCGTCGGCAGATGACGGCGGTGAACCTGAACAATCGATTGAACAGGAGACCCAGAACGAGAAGAAGCTCGACCTCTCGCAAGAGGTAGATACAGACCCCGACGAGGACGCCATCGAGCAAGAGACCCAACATGATCGGAAGCTTGCTGCCACTCGCAAGTCCGACACCTGATAGCCGTTCGATCGCAAATCGTACGGGTGATTAACGACATCTTCGCTAACATATCAGTATTATCATAATGTTAACGTGCTTGTGACGCCGGCGGATGGGTACCGGCGTCGATCCGGTTTCCACTCCCACCCGCATGTCTCGAACACGCACCGTACAACTGTACTCGGCCGTCTCGATCGTCGCGGCTGGACTGCTCGTGTTCATCCTCGCTGCGGGCGACAACATCACCTTCCCCGAGCGTATTTCGACGACCGGCAAGATTTTACCGGCCCGCGAATGGCTTCTCGTGAAGGACAGCGACGGCAACCTTCAGTCGTCCCTCATCAACTACCTCACAGGGGCCGCCGAAGCCTATAGCGTTTCGCAGTTCGAGCGGGGCGATAATGTTCGCTTCCACCTTACGCGGCGTGTCAACGGCAATGGGCTGATTGCGGCCGGCGACACGATCGGCTACCTCAGTTCCAACACGACGGAGCTGCGGCTGGCGCAACTGAGGGGCGAAATTGAAACCGCGCGCGCTTCGCTTCAACTCGCACTTGCCGCTCAGAAAGAATCGGTGATTGAGGAGGCCAGGCAGCGGGTTCGCTACGCCGAGGTCGAACTCGTGCGCCGGCAACAACTCGTGGACCGCATTGCCCCTCAACGCGCCAACGGGTTTATATCAGACGAGGAGTATGAAATTGCCGCGGGCGAACTCGGCTTGGCGGAAGCCAATTTGTCGATTGCACAGGCGCAGCTCCAGTCGGCCCTGACGGGCGCACAACCTGAGCAGATCGAGCTCGAGCGCGCGCGGATCGCATCGCTCGAGCGGGAAATCCGCACACTCGAGGAGCGGCAGTCCTTGCTCACCCTCACGGCTCCGATCGACGGCATGATCAGGCGAAGCTTCGCGGCCGATACGCTGCTCATTTTGTCGGACGCCCAGCGCCACATCATCCTCATCCCAATCGCCTGGAGCAGTCATTCCGAGGTTCGCGCCGGAAATGGCGTCGAAGTACGTATCCCCGGCCACGGTGACGCGCTTCGCGCCGAGGTCCTCGAAGTTGATCGTACGGCTCGTGTCCTCCAGGGCCGCCCCATTGCCATCGCGGTCGCAGAGCTCGAGGATGTGGCCGATCGCGATCTGATCGGGCTGCCGGTACGATGCCGTGTAGAAGGCGCGACGCGCAGCCTCTCCGATCACGTCAGGCGGTTTTTCACCTCCCTCCTATCGTAGATCATGCGGTTTGAGTACAAGTACCTCGTGCCGAATTACATGCTGGGCGAATTCCGCACAAGGCTGCGTCCGTATATGACACTCGACCCCTATGCTGAGGAGCGCGGTGGCTATACGGTTAGAAGTATCTACTTCGACTCGCCGAATCTGACGTGCTACCACGAAAAAGACGACGGCATCAAGGAGCGAAAAAAGCTCCGTATTCGCGGCTATAATGAAGGAGGCCCGGACAGCAACGTCTTCCTCGAGATCAAGCGAAAGAGCAACATCATGATCTCGAAAGACCGGGCGCTGCTCGCGTACGAAGATCTCGCCCCGTTATTCGAGAACGGCGCCGGCGATGACGTCTACCTCGATAAGCGCAGCGTCGAAGACGCACGAAAGTTCTTTTTCCACTTCCACCGGCAGTCGATGCTCCCCGTGGAGTGCGTGATTTATGAGCGCGAGCCCTACGTCTGCAAGTTCGGGACGTCGCTTCGCATCACGTTCGACATGAACCTGAGGAGCACGTGTTACCCTTCCCTCGACGACTTGTACTGTGAGGATGAGGTCGTCCCTGCGCTTCCCGATCATACGATTCTTGAAGTAAAATCAGATCGCGGACGCGGATTCCCGGGATGGGTGCGCAGATGGCTGGCCGAATATGACCTCAAGAAGCAGGCCTTATCGAAATACTGCATCTGCCTCGACACTCATGATGTGGTGCAGCACGGTCGCAAGAATTTACTTACGTCGGCGAGACTACTCTCTGCTGCCGCATAGCATTTAGCAGCCGCTTATGTTCACCGACATCCAGGACCTGACCGTACTCTCGCTCGATGCCGGGCAGATTGTGGCAAACCTGATGGTCTCGTTCTTGTGCGGGCTCATCATCACCTACTTTTACAGATGGACGCATAAGGGAGCCACCTACCAGGTGTCTTTCGTTCGCAGTTTGATCCTGCTGGCGATGATCACCGCGGTCGTCATGATGGTGATCGGCAATAACCTCGCCCGGGCCTTCGGACTGGTCGGGGCCATGTCGATTATCCGGTTCCGCACCGCGTTGAAAGACACTCAAGATATTGTCTTTGTCTTTTTCTCCCTGTCAATCGGACTGGCAGCAGGCGTAGGCTATCGGCAGTTGGCGTTGTTGAGCACCATTGTCATCGGCCTCACCATTCTGCTTCTCGCGCGGACGAATTTTGCTTCCATCAACAGGCGCGATCTCGTTCTCCACTTTACTTATCGGTCGACGGACGCGGACGGTGCGCCGGCATATGAAGCCATACTCGACAGCTACACAAAGCGGCACAAGCTATTGAGCTCCAAGGTGCGCAATCGGGACAAGGCCACGGAACTCGTTTATGAAGTGGACTTGAAGAGTAAGGTGCAGACGCCGATCTTAACCCGCGCGCTCGCCGGTGCAGAAGGCGTCGAGAATGTCAACGCATTCACAGACGAGGATCCCGACGTATAGCGCTGCGGTATGTCCGTGTGGATCTTTCGGCGCACCTGTTAATAGATAGGGCGCAGCCGAGCGGATTCGCTTTCCTGTTACACCTATAGCGCTTAGATAATGATCACACCTTCGGATCCTTCCGACATCAACATTATGGTAGTTGACGACGAGGAGGACGTCGTCGAGGTCGTAAGTCATTTCCTTCGTCAGGAAGGATACAACGTCGACACCGCGTACGACGGTGAGGAGGCACTTTCTAAGGTTGACGGCAACACCCACCTGGTGGTGTTGGACGTGATGATGCCGAACCTCGACGGATATGATGTGTGCAGACAGATCCGCTCGAGAGTTGAGACGGAAACCATCCCGATCATCTTCCTCAGTGCGAAGACAGAGGAAGAAGACCAGGTGCGCGGTTTAATGCTCGGCGCCGACGACTATCTCACCAAGCCTGTTTCTCCTCAGGTCATTGTCGCCCACGTAAAGGCCGTTCTTCGGCGCTCGGGTGTCGAAGAAAGCCGCATTTTGCAGGTTGACAACCTCACCATCTTCGAGGATGAATACCGGGCAACGCTCGACAACAAAGACCTCGGGCTTACGCTGACCGAGTTCGAGCTGCTCCGCTACCTCGTCAGGCATCCGCGCAAGGCGTTCACGCGCCAGCAGCTCCTCGAGACGATCTGGCAGGATGCCATGATGGTCACGGAGCGAACGGTCGATGCACACATCAAAAACCTGCGTGAGAAGCTTGGCCCCTTCGCCAGGCACATCCAGACGGTTCGCGGCGTAGGCTACCGGTTCGTAAAGGACGGCTCGCCCGAAGAATAGCATCTCTCGCAGTAATCGGGCACAAGCTTGCCACGGCGACGCCGAATCATGAGGTGGTACCTGAAGCTCGGGTCATGGATCTTTCCGGCCCGAGCTTCTACACAAACATGGCTGGTGCGAACATTCGCGCTGTTTATCGGCGCGGCTGTATTCGGCGTCGGCGTGTATGTGACCGTCGTCATCCAGAACGACAAGAAGGTCGCAACTGAGGAGCACCTCTACCAGCAGGCGGAGCGGGCGGCTCAGCTGATCGAGCGGCGACGCGACGACGGAAACCTCGGCGCCATTTTAGAAGGCATCAGTCGGTTTTCGGAACTCGAGCTGACGATCATCGGGCCAGACTCTGTGTACCTCGATGTTCGTCCAGCCGGCAGACCTGCTGTTGCTTCAGTCGGCACGAGCATGAGTGTAACGGCCGAGGAACCGGTCCACTTCTTCGAGCAACGAAGCGGGCCGCTGTCGCGCCGCGTGTACATCGAGTTGTACAGGCCACAGCTAGGTGCGGCCGTGCGCATTGGCCAGCCTGAGCCGCAGTTGCTCTCCCTCGTGCGTCGGATGCAGGTGGCGCTCGTGGCGGGAATGACCATGGCGCTCCTGCTGGCTATTCTGGGAAGCTGGATCGCCGCCAATCAGGTTACGCGCCCGCTGCTGGCCATTCGAGACAGTGCATTGCGCGTGGCCGAGGGGAGCCTCGACGAGTCGATCCGCGTGGAGACGCGCGCGCAGGAGTTCCACGATGTCGCACGGGGACTGAACTTGATGTCGGAAGCCTACCGGCAGAAGATTGCCGAGCTTGAGCGCCTCGCTCAGCTCCAGAACGAGTTCATCGGTAACGTCTCGCACGAGGTAAAGAATCCAATCTTTGCCGTGAGCGGCTACCTCGAAGCACTCGGGTCGCCCTCGCTCGACGAGAAGGTCCGTAAACGCTATGCCGAGAAAGGCCTCGTCAACCTCGAGCGCCTCAACAGCCTCTTTTCGGACCTGATTGAAATTGCGCGCCTCGAGTATCGAGAGGATCTCATCCGGCTGAGCGTCTTCGATTTCCAGGAGTTGCTCGACGACGTGGTCGAGATGCTGCGACCTAAAGCCGAGCGGAAGAATATCGAGCTCGTCTACGATAACAAGCACTTGTTCGTCCGCGCCGACCGTAACCGCATCCGCCAGGTCCTCATAAACCTCATCGATAACGCCATCGCGTATTCAGATGCAGGTGCGGTGAGGTGCCGGCTCCGGCGGCATCTTGAGAAGGTTCGCATCGAAGTGGTCGATAACGGGCGAGGCATGGACGAGGATCACCTCGACCGCATATTTGAGCGATTCTACCGCGTAGATCCCGACCGCTCGCGTAAAAGCGGTGGAACGGGTCTGGGCCTTAGCATCGTCCGGCAGATTATTCAGGCGCACGGCGAGCAGATCCACGTTGAGAGTACGCTGGGGCGCGGCTCACGCTTCTGGTTCGAGCTGCCCTACGTCGACGAAGACGAACTGATCGGCGACTGACCGCGTGGCCCGCCGGCCGGCCCATTAGCCTGTCAGCCGATACCCGCCTATCCTGTAGTACGTCATGTTGGCGCCCCGTCGATCCTCCCTCACTTCCTTCCATCTTCGTGGGGATCAAAGGAACGACCAACTGACAGCCATTGTATCCAGTCTGTGCGGATTTCAACCGGCACAGTCCGAGATTCTCCCTCGGCGCATACTGTTCGTCGTCAGCGCTTACTCACCATGTTAGATTCGTATGGCGAAAGCAAGGAAGAACACTAGAACCAAGAAACAGGAAAGCGTAGAAGCGCTTCCGGTAGAAGAGCTCGACCACAACGGCTATCACGTGGCAGACTTGCAGGACATACCGACTGTCGATTACGAGGGCGATTTCGATATCGAAATGCTGACGCCTGCCGACTTCGAGCGCGACGATCTGCTGCGTGTCTTCCGCACGATGTTGCTCTCGCGCCGGCTCGACGAGAAGATGATGACGCTGCTCAAACAGGGCAAGGGTCATTTCCATATCGGATGCGCCGGTCATGAGGCCGCGCAGGCGGCGGTCGGATTGTACTCGAAGCCGGGACATGACTGGTTCTCGATGTACTACCGCGACCTCTGCACTACGCTTATGCTCGGCCAGACGTCGAAGCAGGTGATGCTTGCCCACCTGGCGAAGGTCGAGGACCCGAACTCGGGCGGGCGTCAGATGCCGGAGCATTACGGCATGAGGGATCTCAACATCATGACCACTTCCTCGTCCGTGGGTGCGCAGTTCCTGCCGGCACTCGGAATGGCCATGACGGTTCAACGCCGCGGCGAAGATGCATTCGTATATGCTTCCAGCGGCGAAGGCGCGACCTCTCAGGGAGATTTCCACGAAGCCATGAACTGGGCCGCCCGGCTCAAGGCACCGGTACTTTTCTTCGTGCAGGACAATAAGTATGCGATCTCGGTCCCGGTAACCGAACAAACCGCGGGCGGCTCGGCCTATAAGCTCGCCGCGGGTTACGAAGGCGTGGCACGTGCCCGCGTCGACGGCACCGACTTCTTTCGCACGGCATCTGTCGTGAAGGCTGCGGTCGAACGTATGCGCCGCGGCGACGGCCCCGTTTGCATCGTGGCCGACGTTGTGAGGCTCCTTCCCCACTCCTCGTCAGATAACCACACCAAATACCGCACCCCCGAAGAACTCGAAGCCGACCGGCAGATCGACCCGATCGCGCGGATGGAAATGGCGCTCATCGAGGCGGGTATTCTGACCGACTCCGACGCCGAGAAGATGAAGGCGGAGGTTCACAAGGAGGTCGACGAGGCCGCTGCATGGGCAGCCACGCGCCCCGATCCCGATCCTGAAACCGCGCTGCGCCACGTCTATTACGAAGGCGAGCTCGACATCGATTTCGAGCAGAACGAAGACGCCGGCGAAACGATCGTTATGGTTGATGCCATTAACCACGCGCTGCGCGAAGAAATGAGCCGCGACGACCGCGTGCTCGTATACGGCGAAGATGTGGCGGGCGGCAAGGGCGGTGTATTTACCGCCACGCGCAATTTAACGGCCGAATTCGGCAAAGACCGCTGCTTCAACTCCCCGCTCGCCGAGGCGTCGATTATCGGCACCGCGGTGGGGCTCGCGGCGTCGGGCTATAAGCCGGTCGTCGAGATCCAGTTCGGTGATTACATCTGGCCCGCGCTTCAACAGCTACGAAACCAGGTCGCGCCGTTTCGCTACCGGTCGAACAACGAATGGGCCAATCCGATGGTCATTCGCGTGCCGGTTGGCGGATATATCCACGGTGGTCTCTGCCATTCGCAGAATATCGAGGCGACGTTCGGTCATATGCCGGGCTTCAAAATCGCCCTCCCCTCCACCGCCGCCGACGCCAAAGCGTTGCTTAAGACGGCCATACGGATGCAGGACCCGGTCCTGTTCCTCGAGCATAAAGCTCTTTATCGGATGGCTGCCGCACGCTCGCCCGAGCCCTCGGCCGATTACTACCTGCCGTTCGGCAAGGCGCGCGTGGTCAAAGAAGGCACCGACGTATCCATCATCACGTACGGCATGATGGTCTACAAGGCCCTCAATGCGGCCGCGAAGCTCGAGAAGGAAGAAGGTGTGAGCGTCGAGATCATCGACCTCCGCACCATCGTACCGCTCGATACCGAAGCCATTCTTGCTTCCATCGAGAAAACGAACCGGGCGCTCGTTTTATACGAGGACCACGAGTTCGCGGGCTTTGGAGCGGAGATCGCAGCACAGATCGCCGACAAAGCGTTCCACCACCTCGATGCGCCGATTAAACGCGTGGCGGGTGCGTTCACGCCGATCCCCTTCGCTGAGAGCCTCGAGCGCGTTGTCCTTCCTCAGGATGAAGACGTCGTCGAAGGGCTACGCGAGGTTCTCGCATACTGATTGCGACATACGCGTTGAGACATGGCACGGCCGCCGTCTGCAGATAGTTCGGCGGCCGTGCCATGTCTAGTACATGCGCCGGATACCCGTTCACCGGCAAAACGCGGCGCCGGCGGAATGTCAAAGGAGGATAGATACTGCAGCTGGCACGCGGAGGTGTGATACCGCCTTATTCTCCTATCGTTAGACGGACAGTGTTTCCTTCCATGTCGCCGCGGTAAAACCACTTGATCCAGAGCCGCTGAGTCTCCTCAGTATAAAAGGCAATCTCTTCAAAAGAGGGGACTTCCGCTGTCTGTCCAGCACCGAAGGTGGGTCAATCGGAGACGTTAAAATGAAAGCTATCCGAGCCATCACGTCTTCATCACCTACGAAGTAGCTCACCGTAGTCTCCGCGGTATTGTCCTGGTTATCTGGCCCTGTCTTCTTCTGCGATGTCGCTCGGTTTCTTGCGATGAAGTCTCTCCATCGCCCGACGTCCGCGTTCCCGATAATGGGCGATCCGATCTTCGGCTGACATGTCCTTGATCTCTTCCCAGTGCGCATCTCGTATCCGGCGCACCATCTCAACGGCCTTGATCTCTCGCTCTGCCATGTCTAATCCTCTTGTTTGGCGACCTCTCGCGGCGTGTGAATCAGAAGCGATTTGTATCGCTGCTCCATATTGACCGCATTAAAGAGCCTGATCTTTTCGAAATGAACGATGTGCTTGAAGTTCCAGCTCACAAGCACGTCTGCCTCGGCCGTCGTGGCTAGCGCGATATGCAAACCATCATCGTAGTACTTGGGCGTCAGTATCCGTCGTTCCTGGTACAAGCGGGCCAGCTCGAGCGCCTCCGCATGCGTCCGTAAGAACTCATGTTCCTGAATGAGCAGGTCCTCGAACCTCTCCTGAACGAAAGAGGGCGCACCCTCAATCTCAATCGCGATCACTTCGGAGAGGACGGGAATGAGTCTTCCCATCCTAAAGTCTCGC
Source organism: uncultured bacterium (assembly GCA_965653075.1). Taxonomy (GTDB): domain Bacteria; phylum Bacteroidota; class Rhodothermia; order Rhodothermales; family CAZKDQ01; genus CAZRTY01. The sequence goes on along the minus strand of CBFGYX010000002.1, from coordinate 7,809 downwards.
ATTAGGGCCTCAGACCACGCCCTAAACTCGCTGTCGAAACAGCCCCCAATCACTGACGTGTCGATGTAGACCCGTGGCGTCTTCATGCCGACAAGATACTACAGACGTCCGGTTCTTGAGGCCCATGGCTATATATCAGAAGGTTTATGATTTGAGGGATGAACCGGGTACGCGCACCGAAATAATTCTGTCGTCGTGCGCCGGGACGACGATGGTTTCCACTCCGGGACACCGGCTCCCAAGACGAAGCAAATACGCGAGAACGGCGGCAGCGCTGGCTCCCTAAGTTCCCACCTTGGAAGCCCCAACGAAACCTGCCGGCACACATCCCATAGCCCACGGCTCATCGCTCACACCCCACCGCTCAAAAGCTCAAACCAGCGCCAGCGCCTCGTCGAGATCCACAATCAAGTCTTCGATCTCCTCGACACCGACCGATAGCCTGAGCAGTGAGTCATGCAAACCGGCGCCGTGGCGGACTTCAGCAGGTATCGAGGCGTGCGTCATCGTCGCCGGATGCTCGATCAAACTCTCGACGCCGCCCAGACTTTCCGCCAGCGAGAAGATCTTCGTCGACGTCAACAGCTTCACGGCATTCTCCTGCGTGTCATTCTTGAGCGAGAAGGACACCATGCCTCCGAAATCCTTCATCTGATTTCGGGCCACGGCATAACCGGGATCAGAACGAAGCCCGGGATAATGCACCTTCGCCACCTTGGGGTGCTCGTTCAGGTACTCGGCAATCCGGCGCGCATTCTGGCAGTGCCGCTCCATCCGCAGGTGCAGCGTTTTTGTGCCGCGTAGCGTCAGGAAGCAATCGAACGGCCCAGGGGCGGCACCGGTCGACTTGATCTGGAACCTCAGCTTTTCGTTCCACTCATCATCATTCGTGCAGACCACGCCGCCAATGACATCAGAGTGGCCGCCCAGGTATTTCGTCGTGCTGTGCAGTACGATATCCGCACCGAGCGCCAGCGGCTGCTGTAGATACGGCGAGGCAAACGTATTATCGACTACCACATCGATGTCGCGCTCTGCTGCCAGATCCGACACCGCGGCGATATCGATAATCCGCAACAACGGATTAGTCGGCGTCTCCAACCAGAGGACCTTCGTCGAATCCCGGATCGCGGCTTCGGTAGCGTCGATATCCGTCATGTCGACGAATGAAAACTCAATGCCGAACGGCTCATAGACTTGCTTGAAAAGCCGATATGTGCCACCGTAAAGATCGTTCACCGCAACCACGTGGTCACCCGGACGCAGCGATTTGATGATGGCGTCGGTCCCCGCCACGCCCGAGGCGAAACAGATGCCGTGGCGTGCACCTTCGAGAGCCGCCAGGTTTCCCTCGAGCGCGGTCCTTGTCGGGTTCGAGACGCGGGCGTAATCGTACCCCTTATGTTTACCAGGCGCCTCCTGTACGAACGTCGACGACTGATAGATAGGCGTCATGATCGCGCCGGTGGAGGGATCCGGCTCCTGGCCGGCGTGGATAGCGCGCGTACCGAATCCGTACGTCAATTCTACGGGTGTCGACTCCATGATGCTCTTTAGCTGAACGGAGAAACAGAAAAGGGCCCGAACCGATCACGGCCCGGGCCCCATACTACGGCTCAATCGAGACCTGGTTTACTGCATGTCGTCGCCGAAGCCGGCACAGTCTGCAATTTCTTCGGCTTTATCCTGCTGGTTGGTCTGGATGTAGGCCGAGAACAGCGCCTGGCAGATGTTCGCCGTGTTGTTCCCCTGCAGCCCAACCTGGCCGACGTTCTCGCTGATCGAAACGGGCGAAGGATCTCCTTCGGCCGAGGCGTCGGTTGCAATCTGGTTGTTGCCGGCAATCAGGCTCACGCGCAGCTCACCCTCCGGAGTCGACTTGGTGAACGTACCGGAAACCGAACCCTCACCGACGTAGACCTCAGCCGGGGTGTAGCCCTCGTAGGTGCGGGACAGGTCGCCGCCGTCGCGTGCCGATGTGCCGGAAAGCTGGGCGGTAAAGCCAAGACCCGGTGTACCGCTCACTTCGAAGTATGCGCCGGCTGCCAGATCGAGCGCCTGCTCGAGCGGACCCACCGCCTCGGCGAACAGCTCCCGCTGCTGCCGTACGAGAGACTCGATCTCGGCCTCACGCCGCTGGATCTCCTCGCGCGACAGCGAGGCGCGCTCAGCACGGAGCGCATCGTCAATTTCGTTAATGCGATCGCGAATGTCGACGGCCTGGTTGATATACGCTGCACCAAGGTTGAAGTGGGCCGATCCGTAATACGGGTCGAGGCGCGTGGCTTCTCTCAGATGCGTAACGGCATCATCATAACGCTCGGCTTCAAGAAGCAGGGAGCCATAGTTGTACTGATAGAAGCGGTTATTAGGGTCGGACTGTACGAGACCCGCGTACTCCTGCATAGCATCATCAAGCCGGTCGGCAATGACATAGGCGTTCAGCAGCTGAGACTGCATGTCCTGGTCACCCGGATGCCGCTCGAGGCCTTCACGAAGCACGCGGATGGTCTCGTCGGGCTGACTCGTGGCCGAGTACAGGCTCGCAAGGCGGATGTAGTTCTCAGGCGCGTCGTCACCGCGTTGGATGCCTTCTTCCATCGGAGCGATGGCTTCGGCCAACCGGTTCGCGAATGTCGACGGCCTGGTTGATATACGCTGCACCAAGGTTGAAGTGGGCCGATCCGTAATACGGGTCGAGGCGCGTGGCTTCTCTCAGATGCGTAACGGCATCATCATAACGCTCGGCTTCAAGAAGCAGGGAGCCATAGTTGTACTGATAGAAGCGGTTATTAGGGTCGGACTGTACGAGACCCGCGTACTCCTGCATAGCATCATCAAGCCGGTCGGCAATGACATAGGCGTTCAGCAGCTGAGACTGCATGTCCTGGTCACCCGGATGCCGCTCGAGGCCTTCACGAAGCACGCGGATGGTCTCGTCGGGCTGACTCGTGGCCGAGTACAGGCTCGCAAGGCGGATGTAGTTCTCAGGCGCGTCGTCACCGCGTTGGATGCCTTCTTCCATCGGAGCGATGGCTTCGGCCAACCGGTTCGCGTTCATGTAGGCGTAAGCCTGGTTGATGTAGCCCCCAAGTGAGTCAGGCGCGATAATCGTCGAGTTGGCAAAGTGCGAAGCGGCAGACAGGTACGCCGACTCATCCTCTGCGCCCCGATTGAAGGCCTCGATACCCTCCTGAAGTTCAGTCGCCCAAGCGATTTGCAGACGCTGATCGATCAGAGGCGTCATCGACGGGTCGATCTGAGCCGCGCGGTCGTACGACTCCACCATGTCTCTGATAAGCGCCTCGCGCTGGGCGGGATCGGCAACCGTCTCCGACTGCTCCTGAAGAATGCGGCCGCGAAGCTCCAGTGCCACCGCGTTATTCGGATCTTCAGCGAGCGCCGTCTCGATGTTCTCGAGCGCGCCTGCATAATTCTGGTTCTGGAGGTCGGTCCTCGCACCCTCCAGATAAGGATCACCGGCACAACCGGCGATACTCGTTACAAGGAGCGCTCCCAGAACGAGTGTCGAGATGAAGGAAAAGCGTTTCATAAGGCTGATATCGCGCTATATACGATTACGTGGCAGATCGCGAGCATTCAACGGACAACCGCCGCACGCGGTCCGGACGCTGAACGAATCGCGACCATAACCGGCACAGCAATCCGGCGCGCATCCTGGTTAGACAATACGGCCGGGCAAAAACATCCGCTCTCGCCCCGAAAGCTACTATTGCAATCCAGGTCTTACAAGGGTAATTCGGTCAAATCGCGCTTATGTAACCAATGGAACTGCCCTCATGGAAGCGCTTTCCACGCCCGTAAGTCCTCCCCGGTAAACCTGTACATCCATCCCGATGTCCGCCCTGCCCCGAACTCAGACGCAGAATACCCTCCTTACGCTGCTCAAAGACGTCGTCGACTACGCCGGTCTCTTTCCACCGGCTCGACTCCACCTCGCGGACGCCTTCACCAATTATCTTCGGTATCAGCAGGGTCCGGACGCCTGGATGCTGTCCCGTTTCGTGATTCGGGCGGAACAGTTGCCTGACCTCACCGCGCTATGTCATCGAACTGAGGTGGCCTCCGGGATCGGCCTCTCCGTACTCGTCGGAGGTCAGGATGGCCTTCCACAGAACGTTCTGCGGAAGGCGGTTGCATCGATTCAATCTGCGGAGGCTGATACGGCCGGCGCACTTCGCGGGGATATGATCGAGACGTCGCTGGCCCTGCGCACGGATTCATATGCGGGGGATGTGGTTGGCGCTTTCGGCGACGTTCTCGCCGATGTCAATCGTAGCACCGATCCCGTTTTCTTTGAAGCACCCTGGACATCGGATACGACGTCACGCCTTCGCGATATCGCCGTTGCCGTGCAATCAGCCAACAACGACGGCGCAAACTTCGGACTCAAGATCCGGGCGGGTGGGCTCAGCGCCGAGCTCTTCCCCTCACCTTCCGACACGGCGCGCTTCATCAGAACGTGCCTCGAGTATGAGATTCCGTTCAAGGCAACGGCCGGCCTCCACCACCCCATCCGGCACTATCGGCCGGAAATGGATGTGATGATGCACGGCTTCCTGAATGTGATGGCAGCCGCGATCCTCGGAAAGGTGCACGACCTCGGTGAGGACGAGCTAAGGCTGATCATCGAGGATACATCCGCTGAATCATTTCAGATCTCGGAAGACGGCCTGGCGTGGAAGCACCTCGCGGCCACATCCCATCAGGTCGACGCCGCCCGAAGCTTCTTCATTTCGTTTGGGAGCTGCAGCTTCGACGAGCCGCGCGACGATTTGCGCGAGCTCGGCTGGTTGCCTGCTGAACAGACTTCCTGACTGCCCGCTCTAGTCCGAGTCCTTCATCCTAAACCACCCTGCCTGCCGTGATGGATAAAGTTGTGATAGGGGCGGATGTCCGCTCTTTCGTCGACGCAGCCCCGGATTCACCTTTCCCCATCCAAAACCTTCCTTACGGCGTATTCCGGCCGCAGCAGGGCGGCGAACCTCGGGTGGGCACGGCCCTCGGCGACTTTATCGTGGACCTATCCGTGCTCGAGGCGGCCAATCTATTTGATGATCCCCTAGTAAAAACGCAGCGGCCGTTTGCTCAGAACACGCTGAATGCGTTCATGTCGCTAGGCAGAGAAACCTGGTCGAACGTGCGCCGGGCGCTGGTCGAGCTGCTGAGCGCCGAGAACCCGAAGCTCCGGGACGACGCCGCGCTAAGGCAAAAGGCGTTCGTCGCGCGGCACGACGCCGAGCTTTTGCTACCCGCGAGCATCGGCGACTACACCGACTTTTATTCATCGCGCGAGCACGCAACGAACGTCGGCACGATGTTCCGCGGTGCCGAGAACGCGCTGATGCCAAACTGGCTGCATCTGCCGGTCGGCTATCACGGCCGCGCCAGCTCGGTGGTGCTGTCGGGGACGGAGATCGTCAGGCCGTGCGGACAAACGCAGAAAGGCGATGACCCGCCGGCTTTTGGCCCTTCGCGCCTGCTCGACTTCGAACTGGAGATGGGCTTCTTCACCGGCGCAGGGAATCCGCTCGGCCGATCGATCGCCGTGGACGACGCCGAGGATCACATCTTTGGTCTCGTGCTCGTTAACGACTGGAGCGCGCGCGACATTCAACGGTGGGAGTACGTACCGCTCGGCCCGTTTCTCGCGAAGAGCTTCGCCACAACGATATCGCCATGGGTGGTGCCCATTGATGCGCTCGAGCCCTTCCGGGTGGCCGGCCCCGAGCAAGACCCCAGGCCCCTCCCGTACTTGCGCGGGAAACAGCCATCAACGTTCGACATCCGGCTCGAGGTCGATTTGAAGCCGGCGAACGGTCAATCCCCCACAACAATATGCCGGTCGAATTTCCGCCACTTGTACTGGAGCATGGCACAGCAGTTGGCGCATCACACATCAAACGGCTGCAACATCCGGCCGGGCGACTTGCTCGCCTCCGGGACGATCAGCGGACCCACGCCCGACAGCTACGGCAGCTTGCTCGAGCTCAGCTGGCGCGGCGAACGGCCGCTCGACCTCGACGGCGTTCGGCGCACGTTCCTCGAAGACGGCGATACCGTGACGATGCGTGGTTTTTGTGATGGGGACGGCTACCGAATCGGGTTCGGCGAGGCGTCCGGGACGATCCTGCCTTCCGTCTTCGGCTGACATTTCATCAGCCGTCTGACGAGTTGCCGCGCCCCGTCTGAAACGGTGTCGGAGGTGCTCAGACAGGCCGTCGGAGGGGTATGTCAGGATGTAGGTCAAGAACAGCCGAAACCGCCGAAATGACCGCGTAAGGCCGGTTGGCACCGCTGTTGTATATGTTAGCGGGTGAGTACGATGAGTACCCGATTAACCTAAATCCGATTATAGCCATGACCAACCTTATCAGATTCAGCCCCGTTTCGGACCTGCGCGGCATGCAGCATGAGATCGACCGGATGTTCGACAGCTTCTTCCCCGTTCGCCATGCCAATGGTGATTCCCGGGCAACCGCATGGGCACCGCGCGTCGATGTGATCGACAACGACGATGCATACCTCGTTCACGTTGATGTACCCGGCGTCTCGAAGGACAACCTGAAGATCAACTATCAGGATGGTGTCCTCTCGATCAGCGGCGAGCGCAAGCACGAGAGCGAAGAGAAAGAGAACAACTACCTGCGCGTTGAGCGCTCCTATGGCCGCTTCGACCGCTCATTCAAACTGCCGCAGTCGGTCGACGACGCCCGTATCGAGGCGAAGTACACCGACGGTGTCCTGACGGTCACCGTTCCGAAGGCGGAAGAGAGCAAGCCGCGCGAGATTAGCATCAACTAATTGAATGCGCACCTCGTTAGAGTCCCGGCCGGAATCCTCCGGTCGGGACTTTTTGTATGTGGTGGTCCGATTAATGAAGCTTGCTCATGCTTGACATCGATCTGATCCATGCTCTCGGCGAAGCGCTGCGCGGTGACTTGCCGGGCACCGAGGCGCACCTCGAGATGGCGCCCGCATATCGTCACGACGCAAGCTTGCTGTCGGTCCAGGGGAAGCCGTGCCGCAATGCGGCCGTCCTCGTGTTGCTCTATCCGAAGGATGGTGGGATGAACGTGGTCCTGACGCTGCGGACCGACGACCTCCCCGATCACCCGGGCCAAATATCGTTCCCGGGCGGCCGACAGGAGCCGGGCGAGGCACTCGAAGACACGGCGCTCCGTGAGGCAAACGAGGAGATTGGTCTCCAATACGGCATAGCGAACGTGCTTGGAGAGCTATCGCCGCTGTTTATCGGTCCATCGAATTTCTGCGTCCACCCGTTCGTTGCGGTGAGTGAGACCGAGCCCCAGCTCGCGCCGCTCGAAGAGGAGGTCGCCGCGATACTCCACGTGCCGGTTGCATCGTTATTCGATCCGCAGTCCCTCGCCGTCGAACGCTGGTCGCTCCGAGGCGAGATGGTCGACATCCCGTGCATCCGTTTTCATCAGTATAGAATATGGGGCGCCACCGCGATGATGCTGTCGGAGTTGCGCGTCGTTCTTGAGAAGCTTCCCGCCGACGGGTGTAAAGAATCCTGAACACATTTCAGGAGCAGGGACCTACGGGTTCAGACGTGATGTTGCTGTGCCGCACCGCGTGAGGCAGTGCTTATCCCCGATGAACCGAATCCCCCGAGAGGACAATGGCCGTGCGTAACCATACACCTTCCCGTACGCTTTCGAGCACATTCGTCAGCAGGCTGAGTACACTGGCAGCCGCCGTTTTGTTGATGATCCTTGCCGCCGGTTGCGGCTCCGTGAACCTTGTCTCGATTGAAGACGAATG
>CBFGYX010000001.1:0-29082 GCA_965653075.1 uncultured bacterium | reverse complement strand
TGAGCGATGAGCGGTGAGCGATGAGCGGTGAGCGATGAGCGGTGAGCGGTGAGCGATGAGCGGTGAGCGATGAGCGGTGAGCGATGAGCGGTGAGCGATGAGCGATGAGCGATGAGCCGGAAGCGATGAGCGGTGAGGCGAAAGCGATGAGCGGTGAGACGGGAAGCGATGAGCGGTGAGACGGAAGCGATGAGCGGTGAGACGGAAGCGGTGAGCGATGAGCTATTAGCGATGAGCGATGAGCGGTGAGCGATGAGCGGTGAGCGATGAGCGGTGAGACGGAAGCGATGAGCGATGAGCGGTGAGCGATGAGCGGTGAGACGGAAGCGATGAGCGATGAGCGGTGAGCGAGTTCGCAGCGCTCAATGCTCAATGCCCAATATTCAATACTCAATGCCCAACACTCACCGCCCATTGTTCACCGCGCCGTACGCAATGTTCAACGCTCGGTGCTCAGTGCCCAACGCTCACCGCCCACCGCCCACCGCTCAATGCTCATCACTCATAGGGAGAAACCGGGCGAGGCCTCGACGAGGGCTCGCCGTCGTACGCCGGGCACTTCCTCCCGGTCGATTCATTTCAGCACCTCCCCTACCCATAATCGATAGCATTCTGATATGACACAGCCCGAAGTCTGGCTCCGAGGACCCGTCGAAGGCGTACCGGCTGCGCTGCAACCTGCGGCTCATGCATTGCTGCAGGTGAAAGAAGAGATCGCCGACATCCTGGCTGATTTCCCTGACGACAAATTATGGGAGCGCCCGGCCGGCGTCGCGTCGGTCGGTTTCCACCTGAAGCACATCCCCGGCGTTGTCGACCGTCTGTTCACCTACGCGCGCGGCGAAAAGCTTTCATCCGATCAGATGCGTTACCTCTCTTCCGAGGCTGAGGAGACCGGCGAGTCGAAGGACGAGCTGATCCGTGCGGCACAAGACCGTATCGACAAGGCGATCGATGAGCTGCGCTCTATCGATCCGGTGACACTCCCGGATTTTCGAGGCGTCGGCCGGAAGCAACTTCCCTCAACCGTCCTGGGAATGCTCTTCCACGCCGCCGAGCATTCGGAGCGGCACCTCGGACAGACGCTCGTCACTGCCAGGGTGCTCATGGACGCATAACGGTAGGGAGGCATGTCCGGCGCGTCCGCCGTCAGTTGCCGTCCATATCCAGTAAGCTATCCGCCCGCGGCCCGAGCGACTATAGCCGGGACCTAAAACGCGACACCCAGCCGGAGCATGAATGAACTCAGGCGGATGTTGTCCTCTGTCGAGAACGTGGCACCCAGGAATTCGACGTCGTCAACGAGGCGCGAGATGCCGAACGAGTAGCGTATCTCCGGGAAAAGCCGGATCTGCGCGCCGGGCGCACCGATCTCGACGCCCAGGCCGATGTTGCCCGCCATGGTGAAATTGTTCAGCGAATCGCTGAAGTCATCATCGCCTGAGCTTGCGAATCGCAGCACAGGTCCGGCCGTGGCATACGGCTTGATGAGCGGCATCATCATCCGCACCCGGACGTCCACCGGCACCTCGATCAGGTTGAGATCGAAGTTATTGATGACATTACCTTCCGCCACGGCATCGAACGACCCGACGTTCATGTAGAAAAGTCCCGGGCGTACGGCCACCGGACCGAGCGGCAGATCGTAAAAGACGCCGATATGAAAGCCTGATGCGTTGTCGAACGTCGCACTTCGATCGCCCGAGATGTCGCTCATGCTGTCGAAGTTCGCTCCAGCCGCAACACCGAACTGCGCGTGAGCATCACCGGCCCCCAAGGTCAACACGAAGACAACGGCTGCTATCGCGAGACGTGTCATTGAAACTGAAGTAGTAGCAGATGCAGATCGCATGAGCAGGTGGTGGGTTATGGATGAATAGCTTGAATAAGGCGGCCCCGAGCCCGGGTTCGCCATAGGGCGGGGTGCAACCTCGGTTACTTAGGTGAGTTTCTGGCGTGCGCTCATTCCTGGCGCATGTTGCAGACAACACACATCTTCAGCCCATCATTGGTGGACAGCCAAGCTATGAAAATCGGGATCACGTGTTACCCCGTCTATGGAGGTAGCGGCGTCGTGGCCACAGAACTCGGCAAAGCGCTGGCCGCTCGTGGTCACGAGGTGCACTTCATCGCGTACTCGATGCCCTTCCGCCTCGGCCACATCAGGCAGAACATTTCCTTCCACGAGGTAAGCGTCAATCCCTATCCGCTTTTCGAATATCCGCCGTATGCACTGGCGCTGACCAGCAAGATGGTCGATGTGGTGAGGTATGAAAAACTCGACCTGCTCCACGTCCACTACGCGATACCGCATGCGACCAGCGCCGTACTCGCACGCCAGATCCTGGAGAAGCAGGGCATCCACACGCCGATCGTCACGACACTGCATGGGACCGACATTACTATCGTCGGACAGGACCCCTCATTCGCGCCGGTGGTCAACTACTCCATCAACGAGTCGGACGGTGTCACGGCGGTGTCGGAGTACCTGCGCCACGAAACGGAATCCCGCTTTTCGATCGACAACGAGATCGAGGTTATCCCCAACTTTATTGATACCAAGCGATTCCGGCGGCTGAATAAGCAGCATTTCAAGCAGGTCTTGAGCCCCGACGGTGAGAAGGTATTGGTGCATGTCTCCAACTTCCGTCCGGTAAAGCGCGTGGCCGACGTTGTCGAGACGTTTGCGCGGCTCAAACAACGCGGCCTGAAGCTGAAGCTTCTGCTCGTAGGCGACGGCCCCGACCGGATGCAAGTGCAGCGTCAGACGACCGAGCTCGGGTTAACCGAGGATGTCCGCTTCCTCGGCAAGCAGGAACCGGTTGAGGAGATACTTTCCATCGCCGATGCCTTCATGATCCCCAGCGGATCGGAGACGTTCGGTCTTGCGGCGCTCGAAGCGATGGCGTGTGAGGTGCCGGTTGTGGCCAGCAACATCGGCGGCTTGCCCGAACTGGTGGTTGAAGGCGAGACGGGCTACCTATGCGAACTTGGTGATATCGACGGCTTCACCGATCGGTTATACACCCTCCTCACGGATGATGCCCTGCAGAGCCGGATGGCGAAGGCGGCGCGGAAGCGCGCTGTCGATGTGTTCGATATCAACAAAATCATCCCGCACTACGAGAACTACTACCAGAGCGTACGCGAGAATATGTTGGCTCGCGTGGTCTGACGGTACAATGGTCCCGCGCCGCAATCTGATTAGCCGCAAGAAAGAGGTATATCCGATCAGCGATTACCTCGCGACCTATCTCGGACGATACGGTCGGTTGCACGATCGTGGTGTTCGGTACGAGGACTTGCTTCGCCACAATAACTCGATTCCGCTCTACGATGAGCACGGTGGCGACACGCTATGGTCGACGGTGTTTTATCCGCAATCAGAGCAGGAAGAGGTACACCGGCAGCTCACGCTGACGTACGCCCTGCTCAAGGCCTATGGCGACGAATCGATTGCGCAGCATCTGTTCGTCGACCGCGTTGATGTCTGCTTGTACGGCAACACGCTACCGTTCCGGGTGCGCATCGTCAATCGCATCAACGACAATTTCGACTACTTTTATGTCAAGCGAGTCGATGCCAACAGAATCTACGGCCTCGAGCTCGAGCACATCCTGTCGCCGAACCGGATCCACTATCTCATCCACGACAACACGATCATCGAGGAGCACATCGTCGGCATCCCTGCCGAAACCTTCGCCCGCGAGAATATGCCGGCTCACCGGTTCGACCAGGTGAGGCTGGCCAAGGAGTTTGTCAAATTCAATGAACGCTGCTTTGTGCGGCTCCTCGGCGATATGCACAGCGGCAACTTCGTTATCGATGCCACACGCGATTTCGAGAAGTGGCACTTCCGGATGCGGCCGATAGACTTCGACCAGCAAAGTCATCACTGGCGCAAGCAGGTGTATCTGCCTCAATTCTACTCGCAGAACAAGGAGTTCATCAAGGTGGCCATCGAGACACTAGCGCCGGAGAACGTCCAGCAATATCAAAAGGAAGAGCGGGCATTGATCGCTAACCGCGTGCGTGTCTCCGCCGGTCGGTTCAACGCCCTGCTGAATGTCATGCGCGAGGACATTATTTCTTCGACCTCACACGTGAGACGACTGCGCGAGCAACTGCAGGAGCATTACGAGACCGACGCGTTCGCCCAGTGTATGACAATGGGGGAGCTGGTTTATCAGTCTATTCAGGAGCTGCTCAACCACAATCGCCCGGCCATGCCCGGCCTCAAGCCCCTCATCACCGGCACCGCCGCTCCGGGTGGACTGTGAGCCTGCAACGGACTCGTCCCAGATGGTAACCGGGACGTAACGGCGAGAACAAACCCGGATGATCCCGCCTATACTATCTACCCAGACCACAGGGTAGTTCTGGCGCAACTGGTCATGCGTAATCCACCCGTTAAAGGAGGCCATTTGTCTGCCGAGCAGGCAGGTAAGTGGCGGAGAGAATTTGAGATGCCGAAGGGACAAGTAACGAATGGCTACCTGCGCGCCCCCATCCCGCCGCGCGCCGAGATACCACATCAGCCGACGACGTTCAATAGTTTTGGATCGGCTTCATCCCGCGTACTACTCGCGGATTTCAGGTGCGGAGAAGCGGTCGAACAGCATCCCGACGTTCTGCCTTTATTGAATGAAGGCTGGGCCATCAAAAGCGCCGTACCGCGCCTCGTCGAAGGCGAAGGTGTTAAGCTTCTGGTCGTGCTACACCGTGCCGCGCGCGTGTTGTCGTAGTCAAAGCGGCATACCCTCGTTGAGAAACGGGTTGTGCCGCCGCTCCTCTTTTACAGTGGTCACCGGCCCGTGACCACTGTAAACGCGTACATCATCCCCCAGCGGCAGCAGTTTCTGAAAGATCGATTCCATCAAGATCGGCAACGAGCCTTTCCACAAATCTGTCCGGCCGATCGAGCCCGCGAAGAGTACATCGCCCGATAGTACCACGCGCGCTGCCTCATCATAGAACGCAATCGAGCCCGGAGAATGCCCCGGCGTGTGGAGCACTCGCCACGTGACTCCACCGAATTGTACTTCGTCTCCCTCCTCGATCGATCCATCGACCTCCTTAGGTCGATCGAGCGGAATGCCAAACATCGCCGCCTGATCTTCGGCTCGCTCGAGTAACGGCACGTCTTCGGCATGCAACTTGAACGGCATCCCGAAACGCTCAGACAAGTGGGTGCAGCCAAAAATGTGGTCGATGTGCCCGTGCGTCAGGAGGAGGTGCTTTACCTGCAGCTGGTTCTCCTCCACATACTGCTCGATCTCGGCGTGTTCGATAGGTGTGGACGACGCTGCGTCGACGATCACGGCCTCGCCTTGATCGTGCGCAATGAAACAGTTGGTCTGGAAGGGATTAAAGGTGAAGCTCCTGATTTCCATTTGATGCGGATCGATCGGTGCACTCATACGACGATCCGCGTGTACCTCCCTCCCCCTCTCCGGTTCGCCCGGCGATGAACAGACTTCATCTCATGATCATGCGCATGATGCCGGGGCCGTTCCTCGGCTGGCTGCTCGTGATCATGTTTCTGCTCCTGATGCAGTTCCTGATGAAGTACCTGCCGGATATCGCGGGTAAAGGGTTGCCGATCGGCGTCATCCTCGAGCTGATCGTCTACAACCTGGCGTACATGGTTGTGCTTGCCGTTCCGATGGCCGTCCTCATCACCAATCTCATGGTGTACGGCAGGCTCGCTGAGAACCAGGCGTTCGCTGTAATCAAAAGCGCGGGAATCTCCGTGGGACGCATCGTATGGCCAAGTCTCGTCCTGGCCGGCATTGTGGCGGGAAGCATGGTTTACTTCAATCATATCGTGCTACCTGAGGCGAACTTTCGCGCACGCAACCTCTGGCAGGATATCCGCAAGAAAAAGCCCGCTTTCGATCTTCAAGCCGGCGCATTCTACCAGGGTCTGAACCGGTATAGCATCCTGGTGCAGCGTGTGGACAGCGAGACGAACGAAATGTCTGACGTGCTGATCTATGATTACACGCAACGCAATCGTCGGCAGGTAGTGATCAAAGCCGAACGGGGCGTGGTGGTCTCACCCGATGGCGGGCCTTATGTCGACCTAGAGCTCAGGAACGGTGAGCTGCATACGGTTAAAGATGGGAACGTGTGGAGCGAACCCGAGCGCTACGAACGCCTTGCTTTCGATCGCTATCGTTTCCGCATCGACCTGGACGACTTTCAGTTCGAACGCTCCGACCCAACCCAGGGCCTGCGATCGGATCGCACGATGCCCACGGCTGACATGCTCGCCGCTCTTGACTCGCTCCGAGTCAGTATCCGCGGCAAAACTCAACGTCTGGCCGCACCGCCTCTGACTGTGGACTCGGACTCACGCGTGGCTCATTCTGCGTCGACTGACGAGTCGGTTCTGGATCCGGATTACGGAATTTCCCTCAACAACACCGCGTTGCAGTTTGCGCGGGAGCGGCGAAATACGATTGATGAGGCGCGACGCACACTCGGATGGGAGAAACAGCGTGCGAACCGCTACCTGGTTGAGATCCACAAGAAGTACTCGATCGCCGTTGCCTGTTTCATCTTCGCCCTGATTGGTGCCCCTATCGGCATTAGCATCCGACGGGGCGGACTCGGCATGGCCGGTGCTGCCGCAACCGTAATCTTCCTCTTCTACTGGGTCTCACTGGTTCAAGGTGAGAAACTTGCCGATCGCGGGCTCCTCGATCCGTGGGTGGGGATGTGGGCGAGTAACATTATTCTGTTCATTGCCGGGATACTCGCCATGATTTATGTGTGGTTGGATTTACGGACGACCCCCAGTATTCTGAGCCGCTTTCGCCGACCACGACGTCCCACACCCGTTGATGCTTTACCTCGTACCGACGCCGATCGGTAACCTCGAAGACATTACGTTACGTGCCTTACGGGTGCTTAACGAGGTCGACGCCGTCGCCTGCGAAGATACCCGCGTGGCTTCGGTGCTTCTCAATCACTTCGACATCTCGAAGCCCACGCTCAGCTATCACGACCATAACGAACGCGGCCGCACGCCTGACCTTATCAGAAGGATGAAGGCCGGTGAGACCATCGCGCTGATCTCGGATGCCGGCACGCCGGCAATTTCTGATCCGGGCTTTTATCTGGTGAGGGAATGCATACGAGAAGGTGTGCCCGTAGAGGCGCTGCCCGGTGCCACTGCCTTTGTACCCGCGCTCGTCCTGAGCGGACTGCCTAACGACCGATTCGTATTCGAGGGATTTCTTCCCCACAAGAAAGGACGCGCCACGCGTATTGCAGCACTCGCAAACGAAGAACGGACGCTGGTTTTTTACGAATCACCGCATCGCATACTAAAGACGCTTCGACAACTGAATGAAGCATTCGGAGAGGATCGGCAGGCAGCTGTTTGCAGGGAGCTGACGAAGAAATTTGAGGAGGTCGTCCGCGGATCACTGGCTGATATCGCCGCCGATTTCGAGAGCCGAGCGAAGATTCGGGGTGAGATCGTGCTGGTAGTCGCCGGCGCCCGTAGCTGAATGTAGACAAACTTGAAACGAACCCGCTCGGCCGTCGTTGAGCCGTCGGGCCCATTTCCAGGCAGGTCTCAGAGGATTCGTCAACCGTCCCCGCAGATGAACTATCGCCTTACCGACCGGATTATTGCCGGCGCCGTCTTTGTCGCCGCACTCCTGCTATACATTTCGACGGTAGCCCCTACGGTTTCCTTCTGGGACCCCGGTGAACGTATTGCGGTCTCGCACGGGTTGCAGATCCCCCACCCTCCCGGAGCACCGTTCTATATGCTCATCGGGCGCCTCTTCTCGATGTTTGTGCCCGCGGCATATGTGGCACTCTCCGTGAACATGATCGCGGTCGTTGCCTCGGCTGCAACGGTTATGCTGGTCTTCCTGATCGTGATCAGGTTGATGCGGGAGATGAAGGGCCCGAGGGACGACTGGTCAACGACCGACCACATCATCGCGTGGACCGGCGGCGTCATCGGTGCCCTCACCCTGGCCGTCAGTGACTCCTTCTGGTTCGATGCGGTTGAAGCCGAGACTTACGCGCTGTCAACAACATTCACAGCGCTTTGTGTTTGGCTAACGCTGGCATGGAGTGAGCGCGCCCGCATTCAGGATGCACAGCTTTCGGCCGGTATGCAGCATGCATTCGGATCCACGGCCGAGCGCTGGCTTATCGTGATCGCCTACCTTTACGGCCTTGCGATCGGCGTGCACCTCCTGAGCCTGCTCTCGATTTTCTTCGTCGCGATCATTGTTTACTTCCAGCACTTCGAGCGTCCGGAGTGGGACGGCAAGCAGACGTTCATAGGATTGGTCGTCGCCGCCCTCATTTCGTGCGGTGTGTTTCTGCTGATCTATCCCGGGATCGTCCGAATACTCCCTGCCCTTGCGCGCGATATGGGCGCCCCGGTTCTTTTTCTCGTCGGCGTTGCGGCGGCGCTCATATTTGGCCTCTATTACACGCAAAAGAACGGTATCCGGATCGCCAACCTCGTTCTTCTTGTCATCACGGTCGTCCTGATCGGGTATTCTACCTATGCCCTCATCTTCATCCGAAGTGCGGCGAATCCGCCTATCGACCAGAACGATCCCGAGACAATCGAGTCGTTCATCTCGTACATGAACCGCGAACAGTACGGGCAGACGTCGTTGCTCAGCGGTCCAACCTATGACGCCGCCCTCGGACGCGTTAACCCTGAGCGCGAGGTGCTCTTTCCGCGCCGACACTCGAACGAGCCGCACCACCTGCGCGTCTACTCGCAATACAACTCCGACATGGAGTTCTTCTGGAAGTATCAGGTGGGGCACATGTACGTGCGGTACCTGCTATGGAATTTCGTCGGCCGCTCGAGCGATGTGCAGGATTCACCAGCCATTACCGGCTTCCGGTTTATCGATAGCCGGATCGAACAGGATGCTCGACTCCGTCAGACGCCGAGCGAGGAGGCGAGCCGGAATCGATACTTCGCTCTTCCTTTGTTGCTCGGACTCTTTGGCGCCGGTTTTCATATCTCGCGGGATTGGCGCCGCGCCTTCGCTGTCGGGACGGTGTTTCTCGTCACAGGTTTTGGGATCATTCTGTACCTGAACCAGACCCCCATGCAGCCACGCGAGCGTGACTACTCGTACGTAGCCTCGTTCTTCGCTTTTAGCCTCTGGATCGGGATCGGCGCGTCGGGAATCCTTCAACTGGTGGCGGATTCATCGCGTGATCGGTGGGAAGACGCAAAACGGCTCAACCAAATGCTCTTGGCGGCGGGCGTTGCGGTCTTTCTGGCCGTTCCCTTTTGGATGCTGCTCGAGAATTATGACGACCACGACCGCTCGGCTAATTATGTAGCGCGCGATTATGCTCGCAACCTGCTCGAAAGCGTCGAACCGAACGCCATCCTGTTCACTAACGGCGATAACGATACCTTCCCCCTCTGGTATCTACAGGAAGTAGAGGGAGTGCGCCGAGATGTGCGCGTCGCGAACCTTTCACTGTTGAATACTCCCTGGTACGTCAAGCAGCTCAAGCACCAGGCGTCGCGCGAATCGGCACCGTTGCCGATGTCGCTCAGTGATGCGCAAATCGAGAATCTACGGGTGGTTCAATGGCAACCCGCGGAAATCACCCTACCCGTGGATCTTTCGTCCCTACAGAATGATCCGACTGTCGCTGCGCTCGGCATCGAGAATCTCGATTCGACTATGGAATGGTCGTTCGAAGGACGTCCGTTTGCGACCGACCTCAACATTCTCTACGCGGCCGATCAAGTGGCATTCGATATCATCCGTGAGAACGCGCGGCGCGGATGGGAGCGGCCGATCTACTTTGCGGTGACCGTCAGTCCGGATGGCCAGCTCGGGTTGGAAGACAGATTCGTGCTCGAGGGACAGGCGTTCCGCGTTCTCCCAGTTTCAAATAGCACGCCGCTTGGGCTCGTCGTTCCCGGCGTAACCGACGAGCGCCTCAACAATTTCGTCTTCACCAATCTCGACGACCCAACGGTCTATTACGACGAAAACATTCGCCGGATGGTGGACAACTACCGCAACGTGTTCGCCCACACGGGAGAACAGCTGGCGCGTCAGGGTGAGCCGGAACGCGCGCGTCGTGTACTTGACACGATCATGGCGCGGGTCCCATTTGAGACGATTGCGGGAGATGAGCGGTCGTTCCTGTTACTCGCCCGAGCGTATGATGCATTGGGCGACACGTCGCAAGTATACGCCTTGATGCAACGAGCCGAGCCCATCGTCCTACACCGTCTGACGACCGCGCAGACATCGCGTGAGATGGATTTCGCCGCGCAATATGTACAGATGATTCAGTTCTCATATCTCGAGACCGGTGATTATCAGGCTGCGTCCAACTTTAGTAGCCGTATTGCGCAGGTGCTTGACGACCCGAGTTATTTCCAGACACCGGAGGAATTCGAGAGGCTCTACGGCGGCGATGCTCCCGTGGTCGAGCCTGCTGAACCATCTGACACCGCGACGGAGCCGTAATCGACCTCTCAAGGCGCGCCACGTAAGGCGCGTCTTTCTTTTTGGCTCGTGCACATATAGGCCTTCGGCGCATAGTCTGCGGAACGGCGCTTAGTCATTGACTCCGCCGACGTTTGTGCGTTATTATTGTGTTCAAATCGTAAAATTCCTAAAAATGTACAATCATGGCGTCCCGTCATGATCCAGATGCGGTAGAACACAGACGAGGAGGCACGCAATGAGTACCCGAAGTAGCGTCGTAAAATGGTTTGACGCCAAGAAGGGCTACGGCTTCATCGAGCACCCCGACGATGGCGGCGATATCTTTGTCCACTATTCGGCCATCGCCGATGACAAGCGATTCAAGACCCTTAAGACAGGTCAGACGGTCGAGTTTGAACTTCAGGATGGCCCGAAAGGGCTCCATGCGAAGAATGTCGTAGGGCTTGACGACGGTGAGGAGTCGGATGACGATGCAGTCGCGACGGGTGTGAGGATGGACTCGCAGGGCCCGGTATTGCAGCAGCATACCAGTGTTTGAATCGTTGTAATTGGTCGGGCTTGCCGCTATTTTCTGCGACCTGCATTCCAATGTGCAGTTCGTTCAATCTACCTGTTTACCGCGGTCAGCAATGGCGTTCTCGTTTTCGGAGGCCGACCTCAAACGCATTTCCAACGTCCTTGGTGTCTTACCCAAAACAGACGGCGGCCTGACCCGCTTTGAGCTCAAGGATGAAGCGTCGGGGCGCCATCTCGCGCTTGAGATACTGAACGGGCTTGAATTGCCGGAAGGCGTCGAAGAGGCCGGCAGTACCCTCGTCTCTGTTTACGCCCCTGCTTCGTTCCTGCAGCTTCAGGACTGTACCGGGTTCATTGCGAGCGAGGACCTGGGCGAAGTCATTTTCTTTGCCCGTCGCAACGGCAGGACGAGCGGACTCGTCGTCGAGCGGGAAGTCGGCTGCTCCCTATATGCAAATGTCGACGAAAGGCTTCTCTCGACCGACTTCACGCAGCTCCCACCTGAGCTCATCATGAGCAGCGTTGCGCTCTCAATGACGGAAACGCTCTTCTCCGACCTCGGATGACTTCCGAATCCGACTTCGTACTCAATGTCGTCGTCGATCATCCCAATCGTGAGGCTCCGGTAAGCGCGATCAAGCGTTTGCTCCAGCACGCGATTCGCTCCGAAGACGCCGCCGTATCCCACCTGGAGGTCATCCTGACCGATCACGACACGGTCCTGGACCTGAACCGCCGCTATCTCGAGCACGATTACCTCACCGACGTGCTGGCGTTCAACATGGCCGACGACGGTGAAGAAGACGTTGACGGCGAGATCTACGTGGACCTCGACACGGCTGCCGAACGATGCGCCGAATTTGGCGAAACGTACGAGAGAGAAGCCGCCCGTTACGCACTGCACGGACTCCTTCATCTGCTGGGATACTCGGATGACACGGATGCGGCAGCTCAGGAAATGAAGGACGTTGAGAACAACTACCTTCAGTCGCTCGATTCGTCCGGCTCAAAGCACGGATAAAGCCGGCGGTACGTCTGGTTACAAGAACTGCACTCGGCGGCATCATTTCCGACGATCCGTTGACTCCCTCGCTCGTATGACGTACTAAGAGAGTGTGGATGATTCCACATTCGTTATTCCCGTGTACGGATAGCAACGGAGGTATCTATGCAGATCCAGTTCACCGCCCGCCGCTTCGATGCAAGCAACGAACTCCGCACTTACGCCGAACAGAAGCTCGAGAAGCTTCTACGTTTTTATGACGGCGTGACCGATGCGACCATCGTTCTTTCAAAAGCCGGTAATGGCGTTCAGGAGCGAACGGCGGAAATCAGTCTGCGTGTCGTTAAGCAAACGCTGACTGCTCGAGACACGGCCTCCACACATGAAGAAGCGATCGACAACACCATCGAGCGACTTCGGCGACAATTGATGCGGTATAAAGCGAAATTGCGCAGTACCAGTCGCTACGCATATAGATGATCATTCAAGGCCTCGGCATCATGCCGGGGCCTTTTGCTTTATCACGCGGCTGCGCGAAGCGGTTCAACAACCCTTGCAACCGTCTCTGCCGACTGCATGATATAGAAATGCACACAGGGGACGCCGTGGCTCATCAATTCATCGGCCTGACGAATCGCCCATTCGATCCCGATGTCTTTAACGTGCTCATCCGAAGCAGCACTGGCTTCCTCGGCGAGATCCGTGGGAATGTCCACAAAAAAGTGCTTAGGAAGCGCCTGTAACTGCCTCCGGGACGTCAATATCTTGAGCCCGGGGATAATTGGGACGTCGATTCCCGCTTCCCGGCACAGGTCAACAAATCGGAAATAGTGCTGGTTGTCGAAAAACATCTGCGTGGTGACATAATGCGCGCCGGCGTCGACCTTCCGCTTCAAATTCTGTACGTCCCACTCGAGGTTCGGCGCTTCAAAGTGTTTCTCGGGATAGCCGGCCACGCCGATACAGAAGTCCGTTGACGCCGCGTCGAGCAGGTTCTCGAGGTAGAGACCGCGGTTCATATCAGCGACCTGCCTTACCAGATCGACAGCGTAGTTATTCCGCGTGCGGTTCTCGTTCAGCGACTTCTGATAGCCATTATCGTCGCCCCGAAGCGCCATCACATTCTGGATGCCGAGATAGTTCAACTCGATCAGCGCGTCTTCCGTCTCCTCTCGGGTAAACCCGAGGCATAGAAGATGCGGCACCGTTTCGATACCGAATCGACCCTTGATGGCTGCACAAAGGCCTAGGGTACCCGGCCGCTTCCGTTTAGCATAGCGACGAACGCTGCCGTCTCCGAGATCCTCATAGTACTGCTCCGCACTATGGCTGGTCACGTCAATGAACGGCGGCTCAAACGCGACGAGACGTTCAATTATATCAAATACGCCGGCAATCGAACCGCCTCGGCGGGGAGGGATGAGTTCATACGATATGAGGGGATTATCCGCCTTCTCAAGTATTTCGACAACCTTCATCCCGGGTTCCTATTAAAAGATGTTCTTGTAAACAGATAGGTTTGCTTCCTTTCCAGAATCACATTCCGGCAGGAGAGTATCGATGATTGGCTTGGTATTTTCAAGTGCAGAAGAAGCAGAGCCGTTCTTGAAGAGGTATGAACGAGGCCGTTTCGAAGGACTTGAAGAGGCAGAATCTGCGCAGGACGGTGTTACCGGCGTTGCAATCACCGGGATGGGGAAAGTAAAGGCAACGTTGCGAACCGAGCGCTTCCTGCGTGAGATGAACGTAGATCGTGTCATCCATGCCGTCCTCTGCACGGCTCTCGAGGCGTCGGTACCGATCGGTACCGTCGTCGGCGCGACGCAGGTCTTTGAGGGAGATCGCATTGAACTTGCAGCGCCGACTTATCCGCGGATGCCGCTCGATCTCATCGATCCTGATTTACGGGGTGGAACGCTGGTAACGCAGGATCACTTGATTGGTGATGAGGAAGAGCGAAGCTACTGGCAGCGCATCGCCAACTTTATCGACTCGACGGGATACGCGGTTTCTTACGTTGCAGCCACCCATGGTAAGAGCAATCACATCGTTATGGGCGTCAGCGGCCACCTCTCTGAGAGTTCTGCAACCGTGAGGACATCACGCGAGGAAAGTGCCCGAAACCTCGCCGACTATCTGATCGACTTGATCCCAAAACTGACGTCACAGTAGGGTCAGTCGACAAGAGATCTCAGTTGACCCGTTGGTACAGGTCCTCAACCCACCGATGTGGGAGCGTGTACGTGGGATCGCCTTCGTACTCGTACTCGACCTGCCTCATGGGCGCACGTAATAGTTGATCCTGCCGGATATCGCGCGCGCCCACACGTACCGCCTCCCCTTGCAACGTAAGTTCATGCCTAAGGATAAAGGCGTCGACGTCATCGATGGGATTCCTTTCGGCCGACGTCAGACGGATTGCCATGCCGACGCTCCACACCACCATGAAGAACATGATGGGGAGGCCCATCATCAGGAAAATCAGTGTCCCACCTGTGCCTGTCATGTCGCACCCTGCTCCGTCTCTCCCCCACTCACTATCTCGATGCGTGTAAGCGAAAACACAATCGCATTTGCATTCGCTACCAGAATCGTCTACTGCTCGTCGCCCGACTCCACCGGTTGCGCCTCTGTCTCTGCGGCCCCTGCACCATTACCTGTCGCTTCCTCCTGAGTAGGGGTTGCCGTAGGTGTGAGCGGCTGTGCCTGCTGCTGGAACTGCTGCTCACGTGCACGCAGCGCCTCCTCCCTCCTCGTTTCGTCAGCGATCGTCTCGCGGCCTACGTTGGGGAGGTCACCGCGAAACTGGGTGTCGAACAACGTAAACGTCAGGAAAATACCGACGAGGATAACCCCAACGCTGAAGACCATCGCATTGACCCGGTTGTCATACTTCAAAGCCATGAAGTAGAGCATCACGAGAATGACTTTCGTCGTAGCGATGGCTAATGCCAGCGGCACATCAAGACCACCGAGGTCCCACTGTGCGGTGATAACGGTGATAATTGTCAGCGCAACCAGCGCACCAAAGACCTTGAACAGCGTGGCCCTGGGCAGGATGTGGTGACTATGTTGGCTCCGCGATACCGGAGCAGTAGACTTTGCCATATCAGACACATGCGATAGAGATGGACTCTATATCAGGTAAAGCAATGGGAAAAGGAAAATCCAGATGATGTCAACCAGGTGCCAGTACAGGCCGGTAAGCTCGACCGGAGTGTACCATTCACTATTGAAATCACCTCGATGCGCGCGGTATGCCATTCGCGCCATTACGGACATCCCAATGATAATGTGGATCGCGTGGATGCCCGTCATCACGAAGTAGATCGAGAGGAACTGCGCCGCATACGGAATATCATAGACGGCATAGCTGCCTTCAGGATTGAAGTGCGCACCGGGGAAAACGCCATAGGCAAACTTGCCGGTGTACTCGAAATACTTGACTACGAGGAAGAGGAACGACAGGCCGAGCGTGAGGAGCAGATACCGCACGAGGCCGCGCTTGTCGTCATGCTGAGCACAGTTGATGGCGAGTGCGATCGTCAGAGACGACCCGAGCAATACCAGGGTGTTGAGGCCACCCATCTTCCAGTCGAGAAGGGTGCTCGAGTGCAGAAAGACCTCAGGGTGCCATAGGCGGTAGACAGCGTAGGCCACGAACATCCCGCTGAAGAGCAGGATTTCCGTGATGAGGAACAGCCACATGCCCAGCTTCGCCGCGTCGAACTGCTGCTCAGACGATACGAAGTGGTGTTGCAAGTGGGGCGGATGCGCACTCGGTGCGTGTGTTGCCGTCTCAGACACTGCGGCAGATTGTGTAGCCATCAGAAATCAGTGTAATCAGCTTCAAAGTACTCCGAGCAACCCGACTCAGCTCGGATCTTCTTCCGTTTGCTGGGGCTGCCCCGACTGCGATACCGGAGTAACCGTCGTTCTGGCACCATCCCCTCCGCCGAACACTTCGTCAGCCAGATGGAAGTCGTACGGCCCGCGGGTAATGAGTGGTGTACGGGGGAAGTTGTGCGGCTCCGGCGGAGACGTAGCGTTGGTCCACTCGAGCGTAGTAGCGCCCCACGGGTTCTGCGGGGCCTTGGCGCCTTTGAACAGTGAGTGGAGCATATAGAAGAGCGTCAGGAAGAGTCCTACGGCCAGTACGTACGAGCCGATCGACGACAGAAAGTGCATCGATGTAAACTCCTCGAGGTAGCTGTGGTAGCGGCGCGGCATGCCCTGGCTACCCATGATAAACTGCGGGAAGAACGTCAGGTTGAAGCCGATAAACGTGAACGCCCACGCGATGCGCGCCAGGAATTCGTTGTACATCTTTCCGGTCATCTTCGGCCACCAGTAGTGCATACCGCCGAGAAGCGCGAAGAACATCCCACCCATCATCACATAGTGGAAGTGGGCAACTACGTAGTAGGTGTCGTGCACGTGCACGTTAACCGAGATCACGGCGACCATAATCCCGGTGAAGCCACCAATAGCGAACTGCAACAGAAACGCGAGCGCATACAGCATCGGACTTTGGAGCCAGACCGAACCCTTGTACATGGTGGCCAACCAGTTGAATACCTTGATGCCAGACGGTATACCAATCAGGAAGGAGATCAACGAGAAGATGATGCCGGCAATGGCTGACTGCCCGGACACGAACATGTGGTGACCCCAGACCAGGAAGCCGAGCAGGGAAATAGCCACGGAGGACAACGCAATAGCGGTATATCCGTAGATCCGCTGGCGTGAGAAAGTTGCCACCAGCTCTGAGATGATCCCGAAGCCCGGCAGGATCATGATATACACGGCCGGGTGCGAGTAGAACCAGAAGAAGTGCTGGAAGAGGATAGGGTCCCCACCGAGTGCAGGATCGAAGATGCCGATCTGAAGAATCCTCTCCAGGAAGAGAAGCACCATCGTGATGCCGATCACCGGCGTGGCCAGAATCTGCACGATGCTGGTTGCATAGAGTCCCCAGATAAAGAGCGGCATCCGGTTCCAGGTCATCCCCGGCGCCCGCATCTTATGGATCGTCACGATGAAGTTAATACCCGTGAAAATCGACGAGAAGCCGATCACGAACACGGCAACGGTCATGAAGATGACCCCGTAGCCTCCGGCATCCGACGAGTACGGCGTGTAGAATGTCCACCCGGTGTCGACTCCACCCGCGATGAGCGCAATCAAAACCAAGATGACGCCTGACAAATAGATGTAGAAGCTCGCCAGGTTCATCCGGGGGAAGGCTACATCCTTGGCACCTATTTGTATGGGCAAAAAGAAGTTGCCGAGGATGGCCGGTACCGAGGGTACCAGGAACGCGAACACCATCAATACGCCGTGCATGGTAAACATGCGGTTGTAGGTGTCCGGACCCATGATGAGCTGCGTCGGCGTCAACAGCTCCGTACGGATGAGCAGTGCGAGAACGCCTCCCGCCAGGAACGCCAGCGCGAGCGTCGTGGCGAACATGATGGCGATGCGCTTATGGTCGACCGTGGTTAACCACGATTTCAGGCTGCGCTCATTATTGAGGTAATTAACCTCGGTTCTCGGCGATGCTGATTGCGCTACCGTTTGCATAGCTTGTCTTAAAAAGCGGTGGGTACCATTAACCTTGCGGCTACTGGTGCTCCCTGATGAATTCGATGAGACCGTTAACTTCCCTTTCGCTTAGCCCGGTGTAGCTGGGCGGCATCAGGTTCTGGAATCCCTGGACGATCTTAGCGCCCGGATCCAGAATGGACTCACGTAAATAGTTCTCGTCTGCCACGGCAGACGTACCGTCGGTAAACTGTCGTGTAGATCCGTACAACCCTTGCAACGTCGGGCCTACACTCGGGCCGCCGTCAGTGGTGTGGCATGCCTGGCACGCCTGCTGCTGGAACACCCGCGCCCCGAGTTCAGCCAGTGGCAGATCTTCCATTCCCCCACCCGACTGCAGCCACTCGTCGAAGTCCTCACGCTCGTGAACGATGACCGAGGCGAGCATGTTGGAATGCTGCGTTCCGCAGTACTCCGTGCAATACGCTTGATACTCGCCGGCTTTCGTGGCCTCAAACCAGACCGACGAATATCGGTTGGGAAGCACATCCTGCTTGACGCGGAACGCCGGTACGAAGAAGCTATGGATGACGTCCTCGCTGCTCATCTGCAAGCGGACTGGTCGATCAACCGGCACGTGGAGCTCACCCGTAGACCGGACTCCGTTGGGATACTCGAACTCCCACAGCCACATTCTTGCCGTCACGTTAATCTGATACGCATCAGGCGGAGGTGTGGCGAGTTTGATAAAGCCCTGGAAGCCCCAGTTGAAGATGATCAATACGAGTACCACAGGTATCGCAATCCACGAGACCTCGAGCACAGTGCTCGGCTCCACGAGCGTCGGCCTGTCATCGGGCGTTCGTCTGCGGTACTTGTAGACGAACAGGGACATCGTGATGATGATGCCTATAAATATGATGACAGACGTCCAGTGGACGAAATAGAAAGCCCTGTCAATCTCAGGCGCGATTGTCGAGACCTGTTCGGGAAGCCAGAACGTTTGTGCCAGCATCGTTTGAGATTTCCTCCGTTACGTCAGGGCGGGCACGTCTGTACCCGCTTCAATCGTGCGCCGGTCACGGCGCCATAATATGATCAGGAACGCCCCCAGAATAAAAACTGTCAGCACACCACCGAGCTTCATGAAGTTAGCCGCGTGGAGCACGTATGAGTTGGCATTGGGATCGAACTGAAAACAGAAAAGAAGGACCTGGTCGAGCGTCGTGCCGATCTTGCCTTCAGAAGCCTCGACAAGCGCATTCCGGAACTGCCGTTGCGGAAACTGGATGCCGTAGATATAGCGGGACACCATCCCATCTCCTCCAAGGAAGATGAGGACGGCGGGATGCGCATACTCTTGCTGCCGTTCGTCCCACTTATACTGAAAGCCAACGGCTTCCGTGAGCGCGTCGATCGATTCGCTGTCGCCCACCAGAAAATGCCATCCATCTTCCATGCCTGGCCGCTCGAGCATCCTCATGTACCGCTCCTTTTGGTTGAGCGCCATTTCCGGCGTCTCGGCCTCACCAAAACTGACGGACACGATTTCGAACTCATCGCCGGGCAGCCACGCAAATCCGTCAAGCGTTTGCGCAAAACCGTCCAGGATGAGGTTGCACAGCATCGGGCAATCGTGATAGGTCAGCGTAAGCACCACCGGACGCGTGCCGTCGAAGTAATCGCCCAGCTGGACCTCCCGCCCTTCCTCATCGAGAAACGTCAGATCAAGCGGGATATGCTCGCCAAGCTGTTCGTCGACACCAATATCCTGCAGCTCGGCAGGAGTATGCCCTGTTCGTTGGGAGTACGCTTCGCCCGGATACACTACACCGAGCAAGAAAGCCAAAAGCCATATGTGATTGTAGCGCCACATCGTGTTCCCGGCTTGGCGACTATCGCGTCTAAAGCCGGGTTATTACCTCAGTTCCTTTAGGGTGCGTCAGCACTCTGTTCTTCGACCATCAACTCGATGGCCCGGTCGATCGGAATCCGATAGCGACCTTCCTCTTCGTCTATGATGCCGTAGGTGTTTATCTGTTCGAGCGCCCGTGCCTCGGTCTCCTCCAGATTAAGATAGGTCGCCTGGCTCGACCACGTGGCCCGTACCGTCTGCGTCATCGACGATGTCAGGTTCACCACCACGATGACCAACACGACGAGCGCTACAATGACGGCGAGTACGAAGCCCATGATTTGCTTCGCTTCGACGCCTTCGTGCGCAACGCCCATCTCTTCTTCAAGCCGCTGTACGCGCTCGCTATCCGAAAGGTCTGCCGCCATCTCAACGCCGGCGCCTTTGAACAGCTTTGCCACGGGGCCAAACTCTTCATCAAGGTCGGGCGACGTTATGCCCGCCCGCACCTCTTCCTCGGTGCCACAGATAAAGCTCTCGATGTTCTCGCCGTGGCTCCACTTGGTGCCGTCGCTTGCGATAACCCGCCAGAAATACGTGCTCTCGTCGGCGGGAAGTATGCCTTCGGTGCTAATGCTCGTCACGTCACTACCGACTTCCTCAGCAAATACGATTTGCTGAAAGCCGGTATCGGCCGCAATCTCGATGCGATACGCAGTTGCTCCCTCAGAGGCCTCCCACACAAAACGGAGACCTTGGCAGTTGACGACAGCCTCCTCCCGTGGGAAAAGAAGCGTCGGAGCAGCCGGCGTGTGCCGTTCCTCTGAATGTGGTGTCTTCTCGGCCATGCTATTGGATGGTGACCTGGCAGCCGTCGGCGGATACGAACCGCCAAACCCGGCTTAGTAATTTTCGAAGTGAAGAGATTCGACGAGGTACGGATCGTTGTGAGGAATGAGACTATGCCGCCCGAGACGGTACATCACGACGGCGGCCATAATCCCAAAGAGTCCGAGCCAGGTGGCGAAGTCGATCCAGTGGAATCCTCCGCTGTGGTTCAGCACCGGCATGACAATCCAATGCAGGTCGAACCATTGCATCACAAAGAACCACACTGCCATCACACCCAGCACTGTCCGGTTACGTTTCGTGAACCTCGGCAGCAGGATGATGAAGGGAATGATGAAGTGGAATACCAACAGAATCAGACTGTGGTACTGCCATCCATCCTGGAGGCGGTGCCGGTACCACATGGTCTCTTCCGGAATGTTGCCGTACCAGATGAGCATGTACTGGCTGTATGCGATGTATGCCCAGAACACCGTAAACCCGAACATAAACTTGCCGAGGTCATGGTAATGCTCGATGGTTACCGTGCGCTCGTAGCCTACGCCCATGCGCTGCATGAGCAGGGTGATGGCCACAATAGCGGCAAACTGTACCCAGAACGCTCCACTGAACATGTAGACGCCGAAGATCGTGGAGAACCAGTGCGGATCGGTCGACATCATAAAGTCGAAGCTCGCAAATGCCGTCGTCACCGCCAGCACCGCCAGTCCCCAGGCGCTTAGCTTGCGCTGCTGCGCTGGTATGGTATGGTCGGATGTGACGTCCTGCCGAAGCGACAGGCTGTACAGTTTGGTCCCGATGTAGCTCCAAGCGACGAAATAAATGACGGCTCTGATGATGAAGAACGGCGTATTCAGGTATGCCGTCTTGCCACCGATGATCGGGTCGTAGTCAGGACTTGCAGGATCGGTCAGTTCGGCGTGCGTCCAGTGATACAGATCGTGCATGCCGATAAAGATGGGAATCGATAGCACCGCCAGCAGCGGCATCACCGCGCCCAGCGTTTCTGCAATACGCCGAACGACCACGCTCCACCGTGAACGCGTCAAGTGCTGGATGACGACGAAAAACATCGCCCCGAGCGACACGGTCACGCAGAACAACCAGCCGACGAGGTACGAAAAATAGAACTGCGGCGGATTGACCAACCAGCCCACCACGGCCAGCAGCAGCAGGACGCCACCAGCAATCGCCGGCACCGTCCAGCTACGCGGTCCCCCGCTGAACCGATAATCAGCTTCGGCCCGATCTGCGGTAGGCCCGTAAGGGTCAAGCAACCAGCCTGCAGCTCCCGATCTTTGTAAGTCTCGTGACATCCAGCTTAACGTTTAAGTCAGCCTAATTGTGTTACTGCGCGGCTTCTGATGTGTCGGCTCCCGCAGCGTCGTCGTCTGATGCGGCGTCGCCCGCCGTGTCGGCATCCGCAGCGCCGTCATCGTCCGTGACACTGTCCCGCGTCGGTGAATCCTGCGCAAGACGAAGCCCTGAACGTTCATTGGGCGGAATATCGTCAAGCGATGCGTTCTGAGAGCGCTGAAGTGCGCGGATGTACGACACGATCGCCCACCTGTCAGCGACGGCAACCTGATGTCCGTACGCAGGCATCGTCCGCACGCCATTGGTAATGACGTCGTAGAGGTAGCCATCCGATTCGTCTACGATGCGCGGATCGTGAATGCTCGGCGGCGGCGTATATCCGTACTGTCCCGTAATGATGATGCCGAGGCCGTCTCCCGAGGGACTGTGGCATACGGAGCAATATATATTATACCGCTCCTGGCCGCGCCGCAGCACTTCCTCGGAGATCTCGATAGGCGTCGAGGTCACGTAGTCTCCGCCCTGCGTCCGGCCGTGGTAGAACTCGGTGTCGTCGTAGAGCAGACCCCGCGCAACCGTTCCAACGACGGGTGTACGCATCGCACGTCCGTCTTCAAAGAGCGGGTTTGCCTCCTGCGCCCCGTATCGTTGCTGATTGTCCATGTTCGGGTTCAGGTGGACCGGCGGAGACTGGCTCTCCGCTCCTCTACAGCCCATCAACGCTGATCCCACGACCAGCAAGAACAGGATCAGCCCGAACGGTGTGGATGTCTTCATCGTCATCGTGCGATCACGCAACTTCGGCCTCCGCGGTCTCATGATCGTAAATCACCTCGGTGTTCAAGGCTCCGACCTGCGTGAGCAATTCTTCTGTCTTGTTGATGTCGAACATGGCATCCGAAGCTGCAATGTGCAGGAAAAAACCGTCGTCGGTTGCCCGTCGGAAGTTCTCCGAATAAAAGAGCGGGTTGTACGGCCGCGGCAGACCATTCATGCCGAACATCCCCGCTACGGCGCCGATCGATGCCAACAGAACGGTCACCTCAAAAGCCACAGGAATGGACTGCTCAAACGCGAAGAACGGCTTACCGCTGATGTTGAGCGGGTAGTCAACGGCATTCATCCACCATTGCATCCAGAATCCGATAAACATCCCGGTGATACCTCCTCCGAGAGCGAAGTACCCCACCCGAGAGCTCCCGAGTCCCATCGCTCGATCCATTCCATGAATCGGAAAAGGGCTGTGGGTGTCGAAATGTTTGTATCCCGCCCCATGCACCGCCTTCGCCGCGTTCAGCAGCTCAGCCGGATTGGCAAACTCGGCGAGAAGGCCGTGCGTTTCGCCGCGCCCACTCTCGTAGATGCCCATCGAGGCCTTGATGTCGCTTAAGAACCTGCTCATAACACCTTGATTCAGGGCGTGCTAATCAGTTTTCGTTATCGGCTGCATCCACATCACTTGCATCCGGGCGCGCATATCCAACCTCGCGTCCTGCAGGTGCACCGTCTCCGTGGTCGTCATAAAAGTGCGGGTCGGCCTGCGGCATGACACCTTTGACCTCGGAGATCGCGACCATCGGCAGGAAGCGGAGGAACAGAAGGAATAGTGTAAAGAAGAGACCGAACGTGCCCAGGAATGTCAGTGCGTCGACGATCGATGGCGAATAATAACCCCACGAGCTGGGCAGGAAGTCGCGGTGCAGCGACGTAATCACGATCACAAAACGTTCGAACCACATGCCGATGTTCACGATAATTGAGATCGCAAACATGAACGGAATGCTCCGGCGCAGCTTCTTGAACCAGAAGAACTGCGGGAAGATGAGGTTGCACGTCATCATCGTCCAGTAAGCCCAGGCGTAGGGGCCGGTTGCACGGTTGATGAACGCGTACTGCTCATACTGGACGCCCGAGTACCAGGCGATAAAAAACTCCGTGATGTACGCAAAGCCAACCATCGTACCCGTCAGGAGGATGACGATGTTCATCTTCTCGAGATGGCCGATCGTAATCAGGTTCTCGAGGTTGTACACCCGTCTGGCAATCACCATCAGCGTGACGACCATCGCGAAACCGGAGAAGATGGCGCCCGCAACGAAGTATGGTGGGAAGATCGTGGTGTGCCAGCCCGGTATTACTGATATGGCGAAGTCAAACGAGACCACCGAGTGCACAGAGAGAACGAGCGGCGTGGCGAGCCCGGCAAGAAGCAGGTACGATTTCTCATAGTTGCGCCAGTGCCTGTTGGCCCCCGTCCACCCCATCGAGAAAAACGCCAGCACGCGGCGACGCCAGATGCCCTTCGCACGGTCGCGCAGCGTGGCAAGGTCAGGGATAAGGCCGACGTACCAGAACATAGCCGAGACGGCGAAATAGCTCGACACAGCGAAGACGTCCCACAAGAGCGGACTCTTAAACTGCGGCCACAGATCCATCTGGTTTGGGATGGGCAGCATCCAGTACCAGGCCACCCACACACGGCCGGTATGGAACAGCGGGAAGATCATCGCACAGATGACGGCGAAAATCGTCATCGCCTCGGCGGCACGGTTAATCGAGGTACGCCACCGCTGACGGAACAGGAAAAGGATGGCCGAGATGAGCGTGCCGGCGTGACCGATGCCCACCCAGAACACGAAGTTGACGATAGGCCATCCCCAGGCCACCGGCTGGTTGTT
The DNA here is from genome assembly GCA_965653075.1 of uncultured bacterium. Taxonomy (GTDB): domain Bacteria; phylum Bacteroidota; class Rhodothermia; order Rhodothermales; family CAZKDQ01; genus CAZRTY01. The sequence continues at coordinate 4,836 of CBFGYX010000001.1, read as the reverse complement.
ACCCCAGACGCCGACACCGTTCCACACCTGGTACGCCAGCATGACGAGCAGCAGGATGACCAGCGAGCTCGAGATGCCGAACGCGAGGAACCATGCGGGTGGCGTCTTCTTCTCCGAATGGAGCGCCACCATCTCGGTGACGTCTCTAAACGAGAGGTTGCCCGTCACCAGCGGCGCGTCGGCATGGAAGTCTGCCGTCGCCTCGGGATGATGATGTGAAGCCGATTTACTCACGAATGCGTATGGTTGAACGTACTTGAGCGATGATCCGCACTGCACCGATGTGTAGCGCGTCAGGCCTCAGGCCGTGCCTCCTGGAGACTGGGGTTGGGATTGTTGACGCGGCCCAGGTACGACAGGCGCGGCTTCGTGTTTAAGTATGCCAGCAACTCGTACCGGCGGTTGTTGCGCTTAAGATTGGTGACCTCGGCCTGCGAATCGTTAAGGTCGCCAAACGAGATGGCGCGGCTCGGGCAAGCCTGCTGGCAGGCCGTCATCACTTCGCCATCTGCAATCGGCCGATCCTCAAGCTTGGCCTGGCGCTGGGTCGAACGGAAACGCTGCACGCAGAACGTGCACTTTTCCATCACACCACGCGAGCGAACCGTCACGTTCGGGTTCTGCGTCATCTGGACGCTCGCCGGCATCGTCTTCGTCCAGTTGTAGAAGTTGAATCGCCGGACCTTGTACGGACAGTTGTTCGAGCAGTACCGCGTACCGATGCAGCGGTTGTAAATCATCTGGTTCGTGCCGTCGGGCGACTGGTAGGTAGCCGCGACCGGGCAGACCGACTCACATGGTGCGTTATCGCAGTGCTGGCACAGCATCGGCTGAAACACCATCTCGGCATCGTCGGCACCATCGCCGACAAAGTACCTGTCGACGCGCAACCAGTGCATCTCACGACCGATTGCCACCTCGCCTTTGCCGACCACCGGGATGTTGTTCTCGCTCTGACACGCAACGACACAGGCATTGCATCCCGTGCAGGCGTTCAGGTCGATGACCATCCCCCACTGGTTCTGGTAGTACCGATCGGCACGCTGCGGCGCCTGCTCCTGCGGATGCCGGTTTTGCCAAAGCGTAGGATACTCCGTCCAGTCCTCGCCGCCCGGCACCGGAGGTTCGGCCCGCCCCGCGAACAGCGGATCGTTCCGGTATTCCTCCATGGTCGTACGCCGCACGATCGGGCGTCCCTCCATCGAATGATGCTCCTGCGTGGTGACGAGCGTGTACGTCGCCCCTGTTCTTTCTACCGACACATCGAGCCGGAACGCCGATCCGTCGGCCGAGCGAAGCACAGCCACGTTCTGACCGATTCCGTTCGCCAGCGCTCCACGATTGTAAATATCCGTGCGGTGGTCGGCGTCGAAAATATGTGGCGGAAGCAACTCGCGGTCGTGCGCAATATTTCTTCCGTAGCCCGTAGTCACTGTAACCGTACCGTCAGGATGCCCCGGTACGATCCAGACCGGAAGTTCGACTTCCTGGCCGCCGGCAGAAATCCGTACGACATCCACTTCGTAGACACCGCGTTTGTAGCGGGCACCCACACCGAGCTCATCCGCCGTGCGCCGGCTCATCAGCGCAGCGTTGTCCCACACGAGCTTCGTGACGGGATCGGGCAGTTCCTGGCACCAAGCGTTGTTGGCAAACGAACCATCGAGAACGGTAGAGTCCGTACGGATGACGAGCTCGATGCCTCCTGCTGCCGCCTGCTGAACTCCGTTCTGGCTCACGCCCGCCGTCGGTGCACCTGCGATCGCAGCGTAACCCGTGTCGGCAAGGAAGCCGTCATGAACGACGCGGCGCCATCCCTCATCAAACGAGCCGCTGATGGTATCCTGCCAGGTCTGCCGGACGAGGTCGTATCCGGATGTACCCGCCTGCCCCGCCAGCAATCCGAGTAGCTCGACATCCGAACGCGTCTGCTCGTACAGCGGCGCAATGAGCGGCTGGATGACGGAAAGCGTTCCATCGTACGCACGTCCATCGCCCCACGCCTCGAGCGCGTGCGAGCGCGGGATGTGCCAGCCGACTGCGCGTGCGGTTTCGTCGACGTGCACGCCCAGATGGATGCTGGCGCCCACATTGGCCAGTGCATCCGCAAAGCCCAGCTCAGGCGGCAGGCTGTAGACGGGGTTCGTGCCGATCATGATGAGCGCGTCGATGTTGCCTCCGCGCATCTCGGCGATGAGTTCGGTGACCGCCGCCGACTGTGGCGGAGCGCCTTCCCCGGCATCGAGCATCGTCACTGTGGTGCCAATGCTGCCGAGTGCGGCATTAACGGCCGCGCAAAGCGCGTGGACGGACGCGGGCTGCGTCGGCCCGGCGAGTAGAAGGCCACGCGAACCGGCACTTCGCAAGTCCGAAACGACTGCTCCAACAAATGCTCGAGCCGATTCCGGGAGCTGAGCCGATGCACCGCCACCCACGCCGAGCCCAGAGGCAATGGCCGAAGCGACGGCCGAAATCTCGGAAGCACGGAGTCTCAACCGGTTGTCGGCCGCTCCTCCGGTCACCGAGTACTGGCTCTCGACGACGTAAAGGCGGTTCAGTCCGTCATTCTCCGACTCGAGCTTACGACGGTCGGCAAACTCACGCGCGTTGTATACGTGATTCTGATCCGCTGCACTGAGGAAGTCGCCATCGAGGCTGACGATGACCTCGGCCTCACCAAAATGGTAGAGGGGACGGACGGCACGGCCATATGCCTGCCGCAAACCTTCGCCGAGGGTGTCCTCACCCGCGTCGTGGTACGTAATCCAGCGCAAGTCACCGAAGCGCGACTGCATCAGGCTACGCAGACGCTCGATCGTTGGGGATGCAGTTGGCTCTGCGAGGACGGCCACGCGTGCACTACCGGCGCGCAGCATCTGCCCGACCTCCCCTACAAAATCGTCCCACGAAGAAGCCTCGCCATTGCGCAGGACCGTCTTCGAGCGGTCAGGATCGTACAGATTGAGAATCGAGGCCTGCTCAAAAACGCCTGAGGAGCCGCGGCTCATCGGGTGATCAGGGTTGCCCTCGACCTTTGTTGGCCGGCCTTCGTGACTCTGCACCAATACAGGCCGAAGCACGCCCTGAAGAGGAATCCCGGTTGCGTACTGAAGCGGAATACCGGGGATGATTTCCTCCGGCTGGCGCGTGTACGGCAGGATGTGCTCAACCGGCTTGCGGCAGGCGGTAAGCCCGGCAAGCGCCATCGAGGCACCCATTACCTGCATAAACTGGCGACGAGTGGTCTTACCCGGGCCCTCACTTGCGCCGGGGAAGAACTCCTCTTTGGTATCGGCTGCTAAATCAGGATCGTTGTGAAGCTGCGCCAGACTGCGCCAGTAACGATCCCCACCCTCATCGAGCTGCTTCTCCTGCGGCTCGACGACAGGAAGCTCAAACATTCTATCGTCGTTTACAGAGTTCAACGGCGTACCCTCGGCCATTCGCTCGGACTGATTCGGTCGCATGCTTAATAGTGACAGGCTGAGCAGTTTGTCGGGGGACGAATGCCGTCGGTCCGCATCCGCTCGAGGTTCTGCTCCACGAAGTCGGCCGGTTGCACGTAGCCCATAGTCGTGACATGTTCGGGCGGCCGAAGATAGAGCTCAGGCTCTCGGTGACAATCGAGGCACCACCCCATTGAAAGCGACTCCTGCAGCGACACAACGTCCATCAGATCGACGCGGCCGTGACAAGTCTCACAACCGACGCCACTGGTTACGTGCACGGCGTGACTGAACTGCACGAAGTCCGGCATGTCGTGCACCTTCACCCACTCGATCGGCTGGTTCGTCGCCCAGCTTTCACGCACGGGAAGCAACTGCAGCGACTCCGTCTGGATCTGCCCGTGGCAGTTCATACAGGTCTGTGTCGGCGGCACCACAGCATGCTGCGAAACCTCCACGCCGCCGTGGCAATAGCGACAGTCGAGCCCGAGTTCACCCACGTGAAGACGATGGCTGTACTCGACCGGCTGCTCCGGTGCATATCCCACATCGGTAAACTCCGGTGAGAAGAAGTACCAGATCAGAAAGATGAGAAAAAGCCCTCCGAGCAGCGCACCACCGAGCGAAAGGAGTGGTAGGAGATTGGCCTTCTTCGAAAAAACCTGAGCCATACGGACTTCACCGCGGAACGTTTGATTCGCCTGAGCTCGAGCTACTGAGCACAAATTGATCGCCGGGCATCCGGGATGTGGTCTGGCGCGCTATGGGCCCCACGATGTTGCCCGGAACCTGCTGCAGACCGCGTCGGGTGTTCCCTGATTTCACGGCCGTGGAATCTACCACACCGCAAGGATGAACGTAGGGGAAACCCCCACCCAAGGCCGCATTTGTGCGATTCTTCAAGGATCTGACGCGATAGGTGAGCAGCCGCCGATGCTGACCGACATCTTTGCCGTAAGGAGAAACCCCCGGGCGTGTCTCCGGCATTTCGGAGTGGGCAAACTTAAACGCGGGAATCTCGAAAACCAAGACATCGTCTTCATCTGTCCTGCCCGTTGCCTTCATTTCAGCGCCCAGGGGGTTGTCCTACCACCTGGTTATTCAGCAGTTAGATACGCAATCCGAAAGGAACCGAAGTGCAACGGAGACGCGACTTTACAAATGGGCCGCCGTATCTTTGAGTCATGAGAGAACGCAGTACAGAATCGCCCCTCGATATCGATTCACCGGCCGTGGTGACGGAAGCGGCGGTCGTTGACGTGTCAATTATCATCGTCAACTACAACGTACGCGAGTTTCTGCATCAGGCGCTGCAGAGCGTGCGCCGTGCGTCGGCCGGGCTGAACGTCGAAGTGATCGTCGTGGATAACAACTCGGCCGATGGCTCTAC